>CAQFOZ010000001.1 GCA_948788915.1 uncultured Muribaculaceae bacterium
TACTTCATAAAAAGCACCCCAAAAGTTTTTTGTCTAACTTTTGGGGTGCAGTTCACTTTGGTTGTTAGACAGCCTCTTTTTATCAATGACAGATTTATCTGTCGTTATTCCTCATAAATGTCTTTGGGCAGAGCCGCCAACTGATAATTGTGCTTTTTGACAAAGTTCAATATGGCTTCCTTTTCCGGAGAATCCATAACATCACTTTCGATTCTTTTTACAGCATTGAACGGAGATGTCTGACTTTGGTAAATATGTCGGTATGCTTTGGCAATTTCATCAATTGTTTCTTCCGACATTTTTCCCTTTCGCAATACGTATGCATTAACGCCAAAGTATTCGATAGGGTTATGTGCCATTATTGTGTATGGTGGCACATTATTGTTAACACGGCAGCCTCCTTTTATGAGTACCCATTCACCGACATTGCAGTTCTCGTGAACAAGGGCGTTTGAGGAGAGAATTGTGCAATTACCTATTTTACAAGATCCTGCGATTTTGGAAGCATTACCAAGGACAACATAGCTGCCGATTTCAGTGTCGTGACCGATATGGCTTTGTGCCATAATGAAAGAATTGCTGCCTATTTTTGTTGATTGCCCTTTGTGAATGCTTCTGTTAATTATCACATGCTCCCGGATACAGTTGTTGTCTCCGATTTCTACATATGAATCATCTCCTTTCCAACGAAAATCCTGAGGTTGTGCAGAGATTACACATCCGTCATAAAATTTGTTGTTTTTGCCAATTTTTGCCCCGGAACGGATGCTGACATGAGGACCAATCACACATCCTTCTCCGATTTCTACGTTGTCATCGATAAATGCGAATGCCATAATTGTGACGTTGTCACCAATCTTGGCGTTTGGGTGCACGAATGCTAATGGACTAAGCTGGAACATATTTTAGAGTCTAAGGTTAATGTACTGATTGTAATGTTCATTTATCTTCCCCCTCCTACAGCCTGATACAGGTTTATGAGAGATGAAACCTGGGTATGCCAGCAAGCAAGACTTGACAGTTGTGCGTTAAGCAGACTTGATCTTGCAGTCAGCACTTCAAGATAAGTTGTTTTCTGATCCAAAGTGAGAAGCTCGGATGTATATTCTACTGATTTTTCAAGGTTTTCAATCTGTTTGTCAATAAACAATTGCTTTTCCTGATTATTAGCGATTTTTGCCAATGCATTGCTGACATCTACACTTGCATTTACAACAGCTTTCTCGAATGCGTTCATTGCCTGTTTCTGTTTGGCTTTTGCAACTTCGAGGTTTGCAATATTTTGGCCTCTTGAGAACAGGGGGGCTGTGAGTTGACCGGCAAGCTGGATAAACCATTTGCCAGGATTCACGATCATTGACCCAATACTGTTTGTAAACCCACCTTGTGCCGAGATATTAAGGCTTGGATAAAAGGCGGCACGAGCACTGTTTGTTGCATAATATGCCGATGCTACTCCTCTTTCCGCTGCTCTTACATCCGGGCGTACGGCAAGATATGATAGTGGTATTCCGTTTGATACATTCATCGGGAGATTGAATGTCAGATCAGAGGTCACATCCCATTTCTGAGGTCCAGTATGAAGCAATAGCGACAGAGAGTTGCTTGTCTCTATGATTCCCTGCTCTATATCAGTAATGGATGCCATAATGCTGCAATAGTTTGCCTGGCTTTGCACCACTGCCGCCTCGTTTACATATGCCGCCTCTTTCATCAGTTTCATTGATTCTACCTGGTCTTTCCATATCTCCGACGTGCGTTTGCTGAGTTCAAGTTGCTGGTTCAGCAAAACCAATGCATAATATGTATTGGCAACTCCGCATATGATCTGTGAGCGAACCGCCTGCTCATAATCCTGCATTTGCTCAACTGTCACTTTAGCATTGCGTTTGCGGTTTAGAATTTTGCCGAACACATCTATCTCCCAATTGGCCGCAAGGGGAATAGAATAGCTCCAGTTCATGTGGCTTCCGCCATAGCTTGCAGATCCTCCATTAGGGCTTAAAGACAGAGACGGGAAATAGCTTAGTTTAGCACCTTTGAGCTGAGCCTGTGCCATTTCAACATTACGTTTCGCATCATCAAGATCCCTGTTGTTTTCCAATGCCGTGCGAATATATTTTTGGAGAATAGGATCAGTAAAAACTTTTTCCCATCCGAGATATTCAAGAGATGTTGAATCCGGAGTGGTTTCAATAGCTTTCTGATACTGGCTTGTAAACCGGCTTTCATCTGCCGGGAATTCATATTTTTTGTAGATGTGACAGCTGCTCATGGCAACTGTCAACATCATTATGAGTGTATATTTAATTATCTTCATTGTTTAATCTCTTGAAATGCTATATTGTTCAATCTCAGAGGTAATGCCCGTATTGTCTTTGTCGCTCCACTTCGGAGGGGTGATCTTTTCCTGTATAATCTGGAAAGCAACGAACATTGCCGGAACTATCAATACCTGTAGTATCATACCGATAAGCATACCGCCGATTGCTCCTGTGCCTAATGCATTATATCCATTAGCACCAGCACCTGTGGCAAACATCATCGGCAACAGTCCGATGATCATGGCAAGTGATGTCATGAGGATAGGTCGCAGACGCGCTGTCGCTCCCTGGATAGCTGATTGTACAATGCTAAGACCTGTCCTGCGTCGTTCAAGTGCAAACTCAACAATAAGAATGGCATTCTTGGCCAACAGACCGATAAGCATGATTAAGGCAATCTGAGTATAGATGTTGTTGTCGATACCCATTATGCGGTCAAGGATAAATGTTCCCATTAGACCGAATGGCACTGACAGGATAACAGCCCACGGCAGGATGTAGCTCTCATATTGCGCTGAGAGAAGAAGGTATACAAACAGCAACACAAGCGCGAAAATATATGCGGTCTGTCCGCTTCCTGCTTTTGCTTCCTCTCTGGTCATACCTGAATATTCATACCCATAACCAACAGGAAGAGTCTGTGCAGCAACCTCTTCAACGGCCTGAATCGCCTGTCCGGAAGAGAAACCTGCTGCCGGCTGTCCGTTGACCGATATGGTTGTGAACATGTTGAAACGGTTGATGATGTCCGGACCATATACACGTTTCAATTTCACAAAATTGTCAAGAGGAGCCATTGTCGCGCCGTTCCTTACCTTAATGCGTTTCAGTGTTTCGGGAGATACACGTGCCTCAGGACTTGCCTGCATCATTACGCGGTAAAGTTTTCCAAATTTATTGAAGTTGGAAATATACATACCTCCATAATATCCTTGTAATGCCTGTAATATCTGGTTTTGAGTAAGACCGGATTGTTTGATCTTTGCCACATCAAGTTCTACAAGATACTGAGGGAATGAAGGGTTGAATGTTGAATATGCCATCTGAATTTCAGGGCGTGCATTCAATGCAGCAATAAAGCTCTGATATACGCGGAAGAAGTTGTCAAGGCTGCCACCGGTTTTGTCCTGGAGCTTAAATTCAAAACCGTTTGATACAGAGAATCCCGGAATCATAGGAGGAGCAAAGAACATTATACGACCGTCCTTAATGGTTGAACATTTTTGTGAAAGCTGTGCAATAACAGCTTTAACACTCTCGGTTTTGTTATCTCGTTCGCTCCAAGGTTTAAGTTTAATAATGAACGACCCGTATGTGTTACCCTGTCCGGCTATAAAGCTATAGCCGGTAATGGCATTGCGGACATTGATAGCCGGAATGGTTCCTGCAATACTGTCTACCTGATCCATTATGGATTTTGTTTTTTCCATAGATGTTGCAGGCGGCATGTCAAGTACACCCATTATGGTTCCGGTATCTTCTTGAGGAACCATTGATGTCGCAGTGGTCTGCATGAGCCATACAAGAGCGGCAATAGACAATGCTACTATTCCAAAACCAGTAATCTTATGGTTTATGAACCATTTGGATAACTTGTTATATGTGTTTAGCAACGCGTTAAACCCTTTGTTGAAGAAATTGATGAAACGTTTTGAGAACATGCCTCCAACTCCGGCAATAGCTACGATGACAGCTATTGTCCCTTTCAGGATATTCTCAAAATCAAACCACCCCATCATCATGAATGCAACCGCCGCTATAATGAAGATCAATGTAACTACAGGTGGCATATTAAAGCTGAAGCGTTTCTTATATGTCGCTTTCAAGGATTCCCCGGCAACAGAATATGCTTCCTTCATTCTCTCCTTAAGAGTTTGATCATTTTCTCCGTCTTTTTTATGCGGTTTCAGAAACAATGCGCAAAGGGCTGGAGACAGAGTAAGAGCGTTGACAGCTGAAAGTCCGATAGCCATTGCCATTGTAAGACCAAACTGGCGATAGAACACACCTGATGTCCCACCCATGAAAGACACGGGTATAAACACAAGCATCATGACAAGAGTTATCGAAACAAGAGCGCCTGCAATCTCATTCATCGCATCAATAGACGCACGTTTGGACGACGAGTATCCTTCATCAAGCTTGGCATGTACCGCCTCCACCACGACTATCGCATCGTCGACCACAATAGCGATTGCAAGTACGAGAGCTGACAATGTAAGCAAGTTTATGGAGAATCCAAAGATGGACATCAGGAAGAATGTACCGATCAATGCCACCGGTATTGCAATAATAGGAATAATTGTTGAACGGAAGTCCTGAAGGAATATAAATACAACAAGGAATACAAGTACGAAAGCCTCAATAAGGGTTTTAACAACTTCATGTATTGATGCAAACAAGAACTCGTTTACGCTCATGGTTGTCATAATTGCAACGCCTTCCGGTGCTTCTTTGCTGAAACGATCCAATTCTTTCTGAATATCCTTTACAACCTGGGTAGCGTTAGATCCAGGAGACTGGAATACGATTGCCGAACAACCTATTTTGCCGTTTGTGGTAGAGTGGAATCCATATGACAGACGGCCGAGTTCTACATCCGCAACATCTTTAAGACGTAAAATTTCTCCATCAGGTGTGGCTCTGATAATAATGTCGTCAAACTCCTGTTCATCTTGTAAACGTCCTTTATAGCGCATTACGTATTGGAAACTCTGGTTTCCGTTTTCTCCAAACTGACCGGGAGCCGCTTCAATGTTCTGCTCTGCCAATGCAGCGGATATGTCTGACGGCATGAGTCCATATTGAGCCATAACATCTGGTTTAAGCCAGATACGCATACTGTAATCTGCACCCATCACCATTGCATCTCCAACACCCGATACTCGTTTGATTACCGGAATGATGTTAATTGCCATATAGTTCTCAATAAACTCTTCTGAATATTTGCCATCAGTGTCATACACATTAAATACCATAAGCATTGAGCTTTGACGTTTCTGCGTGATGACACCTACCTGATTAACCTCCGACGGAAGGAAGCTTGCGGCTTTTGCAACACGGTTCTGCACATCGACCGCGGCCATGTCCGGATCCATACCAGGCTTGAAGTATACCTGTATTGTAGCTGAACCGTTATTTGCTGCTGTGGAGAACATGTAGTCCATATTCTCAGCTCCGTTAATCTGTTCTTCAAGCGGCGCGATAACGGAATTAAGAACACTTTGTGCATTTGCACCGGTATATTTTGTCGACACCTGAATTGTAGGTGGCGCAATATTCGGATATTGCTCGATAGGTAGAGAGGCAAGTCCCAAAAGACCGAATATCACTATAAAAATAGAGATGACGGTGGAGAGTACAGGCCTCTTTATAAATACTGCTAAATTCATTTTCTGAATAATCTATAAATTATGACTAAAATAATATATGTTTATATTATTTTTTTGGTTTGATTACCATGTCGTCTTTCACGGATATTCCCACACCCTCAGTTACTATAACCTCTCCCGGGTTCAGACCGGATATTACGATATAGTTTTTACCGTCGTTCTCATCGGCAATCTGGATAGGACGCGAATGTACCTTACTTGAGTCTCCAACCACATAACAGAACTTCATATCCTGAATTTCATATGTCGCATTCTGTGGAATCAGAATTGAATTTGAACGTAATGAAGGTATCAGAACCTGGCCTGTATTGCCACTGCGCAACATACCATTGGAGTTCGGGAATATGGCAGTAGCGCTTGCCGAGCCGGTCTTGGGGTCAATTACTCCGGAAATAGATATAATCTTACCCTTTTGTCCGTATACTTCTCCGTTTGCAAGAAGAAGGGATACTTCTGGCATCAAGTTGATTGCTTCCTGAATTGTGCGTTTGCCATTGTCCGTCATGTTTAGAAGATCTTTTTCGTTTAAGGAAAAGTTTGCACGCATGTCACTGCTATTGGACAATACTGTAAGAAGCGTGGAAGGAGATACCAAAGAGCCTTCCCTGAAGTCTATTGATCCTACAATACCCGCTTCCGGAGCTGTAACGACAGAATATGACAGATTTTTACGTGCGCTGACAAGATTGGCATTAGCCTGGTTTAGCTGTGCCTTTGCAGCATTCAATGCATCCAAAGATGTCTGGTATGCAGGCGCGCTTATTATGTTTTTATCAAACAGGATTTTGTTATTGTTCGCGTTTGTCTGTGCGGTGTTAACATTTGCCTGAGCCACTTCGACAGCAGCTTTGGCAGCGTCTACAGCTGCCTGCAGACTAACCTGGTCTATAGTAAACAACACTTGTCCGCGGCTAACACGTTGTCCTTCCTCTACATGTACTTTAGTAAGGAATCCGGAAATCTGTGGGCGGATCTCTACGTCGTTCTCTCCTTTTAATGTAGTAGGATAACCTGTGTCTAACTGTGTGTCTTCTTCTCCGATTGTCATCACTGCCAGTTCCGGAGCGGATGCTTCCTGCTGGCCATTGTTGCCTTTACATGAATTTATAAATGTTGCCATGGTCATCAGCGACAATGCCAACACATTCATTTTTTTGATTTTCATAAATATAAGTTTAGTTTTTTATTATTACGATTTAGTGGGCAATTTGTGAAATCAAAATTTCATTATTATTGTTTATGTAATCATACAGTTTTTCTCATACAAAATTAACAAATATATGCGATACTTGATTGTAAAAAGTATAAAGATGTTCCAAATTGACCAATTTTGCATGTATTGGAAAACTAATTTTTTGAAATTAGTTTTCTGACAAGATTGCGTATGAGAAAAACACTCCGATTAGGAGTGTTTTTCTCATTTTATATTTATCTGATCTATTCCGATGTGTCGTGCTTGTCGGATGCAGTCTGTTCCCCTTCTTTGTTTTTTGGTGAGATATCAATGTAACTTACTTCTTCAACATTATCGGCGGGTCGGGTGCCTTTATTGAAAGGAGGGGGAGTACCCGGATCATTTTCCTCTTTTTCCCGTTCAATTCTTTCAAGTTCCTCTTTTTTATTTATCTCTATTATTTCATCTGTACGGGATTTCCATTGACGTTTACCAAGAATTTTCTCCACATCGTCATGATAGATAACCTCTTTTTCAATAAGGAGATCTCTGATTTGATTATGTTGATCGGCATATTTGCGTAAAATGTCTTTAGCCCGCTGATATTGTTCGTTAATAATTCTTTTTATCTCGGAATCTATCATTTCAGCAGTGTTTTCGGAATATGGTTTTGTGAATCCCATATCCTGGCCGGTTGAATCATTATAATTAATGTTCGGTAGTTTGTCGCTCATGCCGTAAACAAGAACCAGAGATTTGGCAATTTTGGTACATTTTTCAAGATCATCGCTTGCACCAGTGCCGATTTGACCTGTGAACAACTCCTCTGCGGCTCGCCCTGCCAGCAGGCCACACATGGTATCAAGCAATGCCTGTGTTGGAATTATCTGGCGTTCTTCGGGAGCATACCATGCTGCGCCAAGTGCGCGGCCTCGTGGAACAATGGTTACCTTCACCAATGGATTTCCATATTTTGTCATCCATGTTATTGTTGCATGTCCTGCTTCATGGGTCGCAATAGAGAATTTTTCTTCATCAGTGATTATTCTTGATTTCTTTTCAAGACCGCCTACTATTCGGTCTATTGCGGACATGAAGTCATTCCAGCCTACTACCTTCTTATTGTTTCTTGCAGCTATCAGCGCAGCTTCATTACAAACGTTGGAGATATCTGCTCCTGAGAAGCCCTGTGTCTGTCTGGCAAGTTGCTCGAGATCAAGATCAGGAACTACTTTGATGTTTCTTAGATGTACTTTGAAAATGTCGACTCTGTCTGTGAGTTCCGGGAGATCTACATATATCTGACGGTCAAAACGTCCTGGACGAAGAAGAGCTTTGTCAAGCATGTCCGCACGGTTAGTGGCCGCAAGACAGATCACACCGTTGTTTGATTGGAATCCGTCCATTTCCGTCAGCATCTGATTCAAAGTATTTTCACGTTCGTCATTGGATCCCATGCTCGGATTTTTGCCTCTGGCTCTACCTACAGCATCGATTTCGTCAATAAATACGATACAAGGAGCCTTCTCCTTTGCTTGTTTAAACAGGTCTCTGACGCGTGCAGCTCCGACACCTACAAACATTTCAACAAAGTCAGAACCCGACATTGAAAGGAATGGTACGTTCGCTTCTCCTGCAACAGCTTTTGCAAGCAAAGTCTTTCCGGTTCCCGGAGGACCTACCAGCAACGCGCCGCGAGGTATTTTTGCTCCGAGTTCCGTATAACGTTCCGGATTCTTGAGGAAATCTACTATTTCTTCTATCTCAACTTTTGCTTCGGCAAGACCTGCAACATCTTTAAACGTCACATTTGTACCGTTGTTTTTGTCGAAAACAAGTGCTTTTGATTTACCCACATTAAATATGCCTCCAGCTCCGTTTCCTCCAGAACCCATGCGTCGCGACATATAATACATAAAGAAAACAATAAGCACAATAGGGCCGAAATACCAGAGCATTTTCATTAGATTGCTGCCTTTCTCATACTCTACAGATATTGCAGGTTTTCCTTCCTTCTCAAGTTTTTCGTTCCATTGGTCTATTTTTTCCTGTATTTTATCGGGGGAAGGAATATTTGCTTTTACCTTTATAACTTCGCTCCCCAATTTGGATTTAGGCTCAATATTCATTTGTTTGGCACCTTGTTTGGTAACATATCCCTGAGCTTCACCGGTTTCCGGAAAGACTGTAATTTTGGATATGTTGCCATTTAGCGCGGCTTTCTCAAATTCTGTCCAGTCAAGATTTGTAGTGGATGAACCGTCCGAGAACTGAAAAAGAGCAATCAGTGCCAGAATTATCAAAGCATACATCCAATACATTCCCGCCAGCGAACGGGCAAAAGGAGATTTTTTCTTATTGTTCTTATTGTTTTTTTGTGGCATATCTGTTTGTATAAGCTGTTATTAATCCAAATCTTTTATATGTTTTATCCCGGCATCGTTCCACAATTCTTCAAGATTGTAAAATTCGCGGAATTCAGGCAGAAAAATATGAATCATTATGTTTCCATAATCAATTACAATCCATTGAGAATTTCGGTAGCCGTCATAATTATACGGTTTCAGACCATATTTATTCAGGAGATCCTCCCGTATTCCGTCTGCTATTGCCGATACCTGAGATGTACTTCGTCCCTGGCATATGATAAATTTTGATGCCGGAGCGCTTTCTATTCTTTCCATGTCCAAAACGGTAATGGAATGACCTTTCTTGTCTTGTATTGAGTCAATAATTGCCTGGGATATATCTTGAGTTTCTTTCATTAAGTTTTAATATTTGTTCTTTAAGTTTTTGGAAAACAGCAGAAGATCTTTATCTTCATTTCCTGTCCGTATCCAACCGGGTATACATCCGCATTGTGAAAAGTTCTGTTTCCTAAAAAGTTTTATACTCTCTTTATTATTAATAACAATTTTTGCGCCAAGTTTATCAAGATTTAATAAATAAAATGCATAATTTTCCAATAAATTGAGTGCCCTTGTTGCCAGTCCCCTGTTTCTGAATGCGGGAAGTATATATATACCTATGAATGCGCGGCGGTGAATTGCTGAGATTTCGTATAGATCGACAATCCCTGCCATAGTTTTCTCTGCTTTGTGTTCTACGATCAGTCTCAGTTGTCCGTCGTGGAACGGATCTGCCCTGTATGAAAGTGCATAATCAGTCAGAATTGTACGTGAAATTGGAGCTGACATGCTGTTTTCAACCCATTGGGAGGAGTCATTTTCCACATCCCACATAAATTCAGCGTCTTCTGTATCTACAGCACGGAGTCTGAGGATATCGTCTTCAAGGAATTTATGACGCATAATTAATTATTTTTGTTAAATGAGTTTGTGAAAGGCATCCTGTTCTGTATTGATCTTCCCAAAGTCAGTTCGTCTGTATATTCAAGTTCGTTTCCTATGCTTAATCCGCGTGCGAGCATAGTGACTTTAACCGGCAGATGCGATAGCTTACGGAATATGTAGAAGTTTGTTGTGTCGCCTTCCATTGTGGGGCTGAGTGCAAGTATAATCTCTTCGATTCCTTCTTTTTCAACTCTTTCAATTAGACTTTCAATCTCAAGATCCGATGGACTTATACCGTCAAGTGGTGATATAAGTCCTCCAAGAACATGATAAAGACCGTGGTGTACATGCGTTGACTCAATTGTGAGTACATCCTTTACATTTTCCACGACACATACGGTCGTGCTATCCCTTTTGTGGTCACCGCATATGGGGCATATATCTTTGTCGCTAATGTTATGGCAACGCGTACAATATTTTATATTGTCGCGCATTGTTATTATGGAATTCCCAAGATCATGGGCCATACTTTTCTCTTGTCTGAGTATATGAAGCGCAAGTCTGAGGGCGGTTTTGTGTCCGATTCCCGGTAGTTTTGCCAATTCAGCTATTGCATTTTCAAGTAGAGGGGAATTTAAATTCAGTTCCATTTTTATTATTTTATTGCAAATTTAAGAATTTTCTGACTAATTTGTTATAAATTTGAACTATGTTAGATTATTTAAACGGCAAGGTAACCGAGCTGAATCCCACATATGTGGTAATTGATTGCCAGGGCGTCGGTTATGAGGTTAATATCAATCTTATAGATTATTCAGCTCTCAAGGATGCTGAGACATCGAAAATATATGTCCATGAATCAATCAGGGAAGATGCTCATATCTTATATGGCTTTCTATCTAAATCGGGACGCGAGATGTTTCGTATGCTGATCGGTGTGAGCGGAGTCGGACCAAATACGGCAAGACTTATCATGTCCTCTCTCGGGGTGACAGATCTGCAACGTGTGATAACAGAGGGAGACGAAAGGACTCTCAAGTCCGTAAAGGGGGTGGGAGCGCGGACAGCCCAGCGTATTATAGTAGATCTTAAGGATAAAATAAAAATGGAGGGTGACGCGTTTATAACAAGTAAGCCAACCTCTGAGAATTTTGACGATTCCCTTGCAGCATTGGTGATGCTTGGCTTTTCTGCACAGCAGAGTCAGAAAGTTTTGCATAAACTTTTTGAAGCCAATCCTGCACTGACAACGGAAAATGCAATAAAACAGGCGCTTACCATGCTATAATGCAGTTTAAGCGAGTACGGACAATAACATCATATAAACGAGTATCTTTTGTAGCAATGGCATTGGCGTCATTGCTTTTGACATTTGTTGCCTACTCCCAGCAACAGGTTCATAAGACTGTACCTGAAATTACTACGGCAAACCCTTTGAAAGAGGGCGAGTATCCGGCAGATCTCCGTACCCCGTCCAACATAACAACAGATGCTGTGTATGATCCGGAATTGGGAATGTATGTTGTCCGGACAAGAATAGGTGAGACTGAGATCTCCACACCCTTTCTTCTTACACCTGAGCAGTATGCACAAGTCCAGTTCAGGCGGGATATGTTCGGATATTTCAAGCAGCAAAATTCACAGAATTTTGAAAACAAAGATAAAAAGCCTTTTAATATTTTTGATATGAACTTCGCTCTCGGTCCGCTTGAAAAAGTGTTTGGACCGGGAGGAGTGCGTCTTACTACCCAAGGGTCTATTCAACTTTCAATGGGAGTGAAAAGCAATAAAACGGACAATCCTGCGCTTTCATTGAGAAACAGGCGTAAGACTTATTTCGATTTCGATCAAAAGATTCAGGCTACAATAAATGCATCTGTAGGAGATAAGTTGAAATTCAACATGACTTATAATACCGATGCTACATTCGATTTTGACTCCAAAAATCTCAGACTCAATTATGAAGGCAAGGAGGACGAGATTATTAAAAATATTGAAGCCGGAAATGTGAGTATGACTACCGGCTCAAGTCTTATACGTGGTGGTACGGCTCTTTTCGGATTGAAAACCAAGCTGCAATTTGGCAAACTCACACTTACCGGTCTTGTGTCGCAGCAAAACTCCGAATCAAAAACCGTTTCAACTACCGGAGGTGTGCAGTCTACAAAGTTCAGCATCAAGGCAGATAAATATGACGCAAACAGACACTTTTTTCTTTCGCAATATTTTTATGAGAATTACGACCGTTTTGCATCAAAGCTGCCGCATGTTTCATCAGGCATAAAGATTACAAGAATAGAGGTTTGGATAACCAATAAAAACAGTAATTTCAATGAGTCGAGAAACTTTGTGGGGTTTATGGATCTCGGTGAGAACCGTAATCTTGCTAATGACTATTGGAGTCCAGATCCTGCTGCAACGGTGCCAAGTAACCGGAATAACAACATGCTTACAATCCTTAAGGATCAGTATGCAGGCGCACGAAATATAAATATGGTCACTCAGACACTCGAACCATTGAGAGCATACGGTATTGAAGGAGGAAAGGATTATGAAAAGGTGGAAAGCGCCCGGTTGCTTAAGTCTTCGGAATATATACTGAATGATGATCTTGGATACATATCTCTTAAGTCCGCACTCAATACAGATGAGGTTCTTGCTGTTGCTTTTGAATATACATACCAGGGGAAAGTGTATCAGGTTGGAGAGTTTTCAAGCGACGTGACTGCGACATCCGATTGTTTATATCTGAAGATGTTGAGAAGCACAACAGTCTCGCCCAAATTGCCGATGTGGCGTCTTATGATGAAGAATGTGTACTCACTTGGCGCATATCAGCTCCAGAGCAAGAATTTTAAAATGAATATTAAGTTCCTGAGTGATACTACAGGAACAGAGATCAATTATCTTCCTGTCGGTTCCATATCTAACAAGCCATTGCTGCAGGTGATGAATCTCGACAGGTTGGACTCAAATCAGGAATCCAATTCGGATGGCTTTTTTGATTATATAGAAGGTTATACAGTTCAGTCCTCTTCCGGGAAAATTATATTTCCTGTTGCTGAACCGTTCGGCTCGCACCTTGAGAGAATGATCGGTAATCAAGCAATTTCCGAACAATATGTATATAAAGAGTTGTATGATTCCACACTTGTTGTCGCACAGCAGTTTGCCGATAAGAACAAGTATTCGCTGGTAGGTGAGTACCAGGCGTCAAACGGTGCCCAGATACGTCTTAACGCAATGAACGTGCCGAGGGGATCTGTTGTGGTGATGGCGGGCGGTGTCGTGCTTACGGAAAACAGCGATTATACCGTGGATTATTCTATGGGTATCGTGACTATTACAAATCAGAGCATAATTGATTCCGGAACAAATGTAAGTGTAACTCTTGAGAATCAGTCCATGTTCAGTATGCAGAGAAAAACGCTCCTCGGACTCGATGCCCAGTATCGGTTTAATAAAGACTTCACATTGGGCGGAACGATAATGCATTTCTCAGAAAAAGCGTTGACTGAGAAAGTTAATATCGGTGATGAAGTAATCAACAATACAATGTGGGGGTTGAATCTTGCATATAACAAGGACTTTATGTGGCTGACAAATCTTGTCAATAAAATTCCTACGGTTAACGCCACCGCTCCTTCGCATATTAATCTTAATGCTGAATTTGCTCAACTCATACCACATAAACAGAAGAGTGGAAGTAACAGAGGATCAAGCTATATAGATGACTTTGAAGCTACACAGACGGGAATTGACCTACGGTCTCCGTATTCTTGGTTTTTAGCTTCAACTCCCTATCAATCCGGTAAAGACGCATTGTTTCCCGAGGCTACGCTGAGCAATAATGTAGATTATGGGAAGAACAGGGCATTGCTTGCATGGTATTATATTGACAGACTGTGGACACAACGCAATTCGTCTATGGTGCCGGGCTATATGAAGAGCGATCCTGCAATGTTGTCGAATCCATATGTAAGAGAGGTCAAAATAGATGAAATCTTTCCGTATCGTGATCTTTCATATGGTGAGGCGAATTATGTGCAGACCCTTAATCTTTCATTTTATCCTAAAGAGAGAGGACCATATAACCTTGATGCGGACAATATAGATGAAAACGGGAATCTGCTTAATCCGGAAAAGCGCTGGGGAGGGATCATGCGAAAAATGGATAATACAAATTTTGAATCATCCAATGTGGAATATCTCCAGTTCTGGATGCTTGATCCTTTCCTTGATCCGGATAATCCCAATCTTGAGGGAGGAGATTTGTATTTCAATTTCGGTGAGGTCAGTGAGGATATCCTAAAGGACGGAATGAAGAGTTACGAGAACGGTTTGCCTATTGATGGAGTGAACACATATATAGCTGAAACCAACTGGGGAAAGGTGTCCCGTCAGAATTCGCTTTCATATGCGTTTGAGAATGCTCCGGCAGCTCGTCCTATGCAGGATGTCGGTCTTGACGGTTTGTCTAATGATGAAGAGTATACATTCGGTTCGTATAAAGAATATCTTGATAAACTTAGGAGCAAACTTTCGGCATCTACAATCTCCGCCATGCAGGATGATCCGTTTTCTGCTATGAATGATCCGGCAGGAGATAATTATCATTTCTTCCGCAGCCCATATTATGATGAGACAAAAGCTGATATTCTTACCCGTTATAAAAGGTACAACGGTGTAGAAGGCAACTCGTTGTCTCCCGATCAGTCTTCTAATCCGCAGTATCAGTCGTCCCGTTCCGTGCCTGATGTCGAGGATATAAATCAAGACAACACATTGAATGAGTATGAGCGCTATTTTCAATATAAAGTCTCGATTCGTCCGGAAGATCTGGAAGTAGGGAAGAACTATATAACCGATATGGTTGAGAAAGAGGTGCCCGTGCCGAGTGGACGCCAGCGCGCGGTATGGTACCAGTTTAAAATACCCTTGAGTCAGCCGGAAAAGGTTATCGGTGATATAAAGGATTTCACAACTGTCAGGTTTGCGAGAATGTTCATGACCGGTTTTAAGGAAACCACACATCTTCGGTTTGCAACGTTGGAACTGGTTCGCGGAGAATGGAGGGATTATGCCTTTAATCTCAACAGCAGAAACGACTCTCCGGCCGAGGGCGAAATTGATATGACTGTAGTTAACATAGAGGAAAATTCCGGGCGTACACCGGTTAATTACGTTCTGCCTCCAGGTGTGGATCGTATTCAGGATCCAGGTCAGTCTCAGGCAACCCAGCTAAACGAACAGTCGCTTTCCATAACTGTGAAAGGTCTTCAGCCCGGTGATGCCCGCGGAATATATAAAAATACGCAGATGGACATGCGTATATACAAGCGTCTTCAGATGTGGATACATGCAGAGGCTCTTGTGGATAATTCAACTAATCTCCATAACGGGGATCTTGCTTTGTTCATCAGGCTGGGATCTGATGTTAAAAACAACTATTATGAATATGAGATTCCGTTGGAGCTTACACCACCCGCCAATTATAACAACTTCAGCAGTGCGGACAGGGCTAAGGTATGGCCGCTTTCCAATTACCTGAATGTGCCGCTTGATTTGTTTACGACACTAAAGACAGATCGGAATCGGGATAAAAGCAATAATACCGAAGGTGTAGGATATAATATCCTTTATTCACAATATGATGCTGACAATCCACAGAATACAGCTTCTGTACTGGGTAATCCGAGTCTGAGTGATGTGCGTGTCATGCTTATAGGCATACGAAATAAATCCAACAGTACTAAGGATGGCAACGTCTGGGTCAACGAGTTGAAGGTAACAGATTTTAACCAGTCGGGAGGATGGGCTGCGAACGCCAACATGAATTTATCGGTAAGTGATATTGCTATGCTGAATGTGTCTGCCCACAAGGAGACTTCGGGATTCGGGGGAGTGGACCAGCCGTTAAATTCGCGCCGGATGGAGGACTATGAGCAATATAATGTAGCGGTGCAAGGTGACATAGGACGATTCTTGCCGGAAAAGGCAAAACTTTCCGCTCCGATATATTTCTCGAAATCACAAGAGAATATCACGCCTAAATATAATCCTCTTGACCAGGACATCCTTCTCAAGGATGCCATTGATGCGGTTTCTACAAAACAGGAAAAGGATTCAATAAAGAATTATGCCCTGACCAAAAAGACAGTGGAGAGTTTCTCTATATCAAATTTCCGTTTCAATGTGCAGAGTAAGACTCCAATGCCGTGGGATCCTGCCAATTTCCAATTGTCATTCTCATATAACAAGCAGAAAAATATAGATCCGACAACTCAGTATGAATATACTAACGACTATCGCGGCAGCTTCCAATATTCCTATTCGCCCTACGTAAAGGGCTTAAAACCTTTCAAATGGATAAAAGGTAAGAATAAGACCGCCAAATTCTTTAGAGAATGGGAGATAAACTGGTTGTTTAATAATCTCACTTTCTACACGGGCATGAATCGCTATTACTATGAGCAGCAGACACGTAGCGAGGTTGATGTGGATTTCCAGCTTCCAGTACAGGTTAGCAAGAATTTTTCATGGGATCGTCAGTTGAGTCTTACGTGGAATATAATCAAATCGCTGAGTCTGTCGTTCTCGAGTAATACCGTGGCAAGAATTGAGGAATCGTTGGGCGCTGTCAATAAAAAACTCTATCCTACAGAGTATGAGCAATGGAAAGACACGGTTTTGTCTTCATTGAGACACCTCGGCACACCCTGGAATTATAACCAGACTTTTTCCGGGACATATCGTGCACCATTTAATAAGATATCTGTCTTGGATTATCTTACAGGATCTGTAACCTATACATCGACTTACCGGTGGGACAAGGGAGCGACAGTAGAAGACCTGTATCTTGGTAATTCAATACAGAATCAGACCACATGGAATGCGGATGCACGTTTGAATTTTGAAACACTGTTCAATAAGTCCAAGTATTTGCAGAGAATCAATAAGCGATTCTCTACTTCGTCAATGGCCCGTACTGCCAACCGGGGCACTATGCAACAGAACCGGCAAAAGAAGTTTGAACGGGCATTCACTTTGTCGGCGGATACTTCAACCTTGGTTAAGCACAATCTTAGAACAAAAAAGATAAAGTTTTCCGCAATCTCTGCCGGCAAACCTTATAAGTTGAATTATAAAGTAATAGATGAAAATACAATAGAGATTCTGGATCGAGGCACCAAGTCTTATAAGATAACAGTCCGCGAAGACAATACTGAAAAGAAAAACTTTGGCAAGGAATTGGCAGATCATACCATACGTTTCTTTATGATGCCACGGTCGGCATCTTTCCGATGGAGAAGTGGACATTCCATGAATCTGCCTTTGTTCTCTCCCAATATCGGCAATGTGTTCGGACAGTCTTTGTCTTATGGACCCATGACTCCCGGACTTGATTTCGCTTTCGGATTTTATGATGAAAGTTATATAGATAAGGCACTTGATAATAATTGGTTGCTGACCGATACTGATCAGGTGTCACCGGCTTTATATACAAAAAGCAATGACTATAATTTTGAGCTGACACTTGAACCTGTATCCGGTCTCAAGATTGTGTTGACTTCCAATCTGACTGACAGTCGTACTGAACAGATCCAGTTTATGTATAAAGATCGGCCTACTTCCTATACGGGATCATACTTGCGTACCCACATGGCTCTTCCTACAGCGCTTAAAAACAGTAAGGCCGAAAATGGGTATGAATCGGATGCGTTCAATAGTTTTCTTGCATATATTCCTGTAATAGCGCAGCGTGTAGAGAATCAATATATAGGCAGAAACTATCCGACATCAGGATTTATGGAGGATTCACATCTTGCCGGCTCTCCATATCAACCGAACGGAGAAGGAATCTCATCAACAAGTCCGGATGTGTTGATTCCGGCTTTCCTTGCCGCGTATAGCGGTACGAGTGCGGATAAAATATCATTGAAGCATTTTGGAGGACTTGGTTCAATGAGGCCAAACTGGAAAATAACCTATGATGGCTTGATAAAGCTCGGAAATATGTCGAGATGGTTCAAGGCATTTACTTTGACGCATGCATATCAATGTACATATTCTATCGGCTCCTATTCAAGCTACATGAATTGGGTGGGAATAGGGGGAGAACTGGGATTTGTCTATAATGAGCAGACAGGGAGTCCGATGCCTTCATCACCCTTTAATATTACATCCGTTGCTATTACGGAGAAATTTGCACCGCTTATTGGTGCGAAACTGACTTTGTTTAATGATTTGACTTTTAATGCAGAATATCGTGATGCAAGAACATTGAACCTTAATACGTCTGCCGGACAAGTGGTTGAGACTACAAGTAAACAGTTCTCTGTCGGAGCGGGATATAAGATCGCTAATTTTAATTCTATTTTGAAAATAGGAAGCAGACAGGGTGGCGTTTCAAATGATCTGTCAATGAATCTTGATATAGCACTCGCAAATAACCAGTCTTTAATAAGGAGGATAGAGACTGCTTACACACAGGCAACTACCGGCTCGCGTACTTTTTCAATTAACTTTATGGCAAGCTACGTCCTTAGTCGTCGTATTACACTCTCTGCATTTTTCGATCATCAGGTAAATACTCCGCTCGTATCGAATTCCGCTTATCCAACCACGAATTCAAATTATGGTATTGCGGTAAATGTTTCGTTGGCAAGATAGCACGCATGAATGAATAAATATGATAATAGTATTAATTACCGCTATATTATATTAATATCAGTAAGTAAAGAACAATAGCAAGAAGTAGAAATTATGGAGTGGATTCAAGATATACTTTTTAATCATTCAGCAATACAGGCGGTGATAATTATTTCCATGATAATTGCACTGGGACTTGCGCTTGGTAAATTGCATTTCTGGGGAATCTCTTTAGGTGTGACATGGGTGTTTTTCGCAGGAATATTTGCCGGTTATCTTGGCTTCTCGATTGACTCTGAAATGCTGGTTTTTGCTGAAAGTTTCGGATTGGCGTTGTTCATATATGAACTGGGATTAAAGGTTGGTCCCGGTTTTTTCAATTCATTTAAAAAGGGAGGCATTATTTATAATTTGTGGGGCCTTGCGGCTGTTTTATTCGGTACCGGGATTGCAGTTCTGCTTAGCTGTCTTTTTGGTGTATCGATGGCAGATATGGTTGGAATAATATCGGGGGCAACAACTAACACTCCGGCTCTTGGTGCTGCCCAGCAGGCTCTTAAGCAATTGGGTATTTCATCAAGCGGGGCAGCGTTAAGTTGTGCTGTCACTTATCCGCTGGGTGTGATTGGTGTCATACTTGCCATAATTGTCATGCGCAGGACATTTGTGCGTCCATCTGATTTGGTAAACAGAAGTGCGGATGATGAAGATGTGACATATATTGCAACCTTTCAGGTAAAGAACCCTGCGATATATGGTAAGAATATTCAAGAAATAGCCAATCTGTCAACTGCAAAATTTATTGTAAGCCGTCTGTGGAGAAATGGACAGGTTTCGATTCCGGCATCAGATACGATCATTGAGGCCGAAGACAGATTGATGGCCATTACAGAAGAAAATAATATTCATTCACTTGAGATCCTTTTTGGAAAGCTTGAGAGCCGTGATTGGAATACGGGTGAAGTCGACTGGAATAAAATTGACAGCAATTTAATATCACGGCATCTTATAATCAGTAAACCGGAACTTAATGGCAAAAAGCTCGGTAGCCTGAAATTAAGAAATTCTTATGGAATAAATATAACAAGAGTATTGCGTAGCGGTGTGAATCTTCTTGCAAAACCCGGATTGGTGCTTCAGCTGGGAGACAGGCTTACGGTAGTGGGAAAGGAAAGCCAGATTCAGGAGGTTGAAAAGCTTGTCGGTAATCGTCTTTTGAAATTGAAAGATCCAAACCTTGCTGCCATATTCATCGGACTTGTTCTTGGTCTCCTTTTAGGATCTGTTCCGCTCTTTGTACCCGGTATAAGTGTGCCGGTAAAATTAGGTTTGGCGGGAGGCCCCATAATAATGGGAATACTTATAGGGCGATTCGGACCTCAGTTCAGGATCGTGACATACACTACAAGAAGCGCCAATCTTATGCTCCGTGGAATCGGACTATCATTGTTTCTTGCATGTCTGGGTCTTGATTCCGGTAAACATTTTATAGATACCATTATGAACGGGGATGGATTGCTTTGGATTGGTCTGGGCTTTATAATAACTGTTGTTCCGGTATTGATAATAGGATGGCTTGCTATGCGCGTTTCGAGACTTGATTTCGGTTCGGCATGTGGAATGCTTTGCGGGGCGATGGCAAATCCTATGGCACTGACCTATGCAAACGATATTGTTGAAGGTGATTCTCCATCAGTAAGCTACGCAACAGTTTATCCGGTGGCGATGTTCTCCCGTGTCATCATATCCCAGATTCTTGTTTTGTGTTTCTTACAGTGATTAAACAGCTTTGTAGGGAAAGGGTATCGGACCCGGTTTCCGGGATTGTGACTTGTCTCCAAGTCACGCTATAAATCTAATCGGTTTATCGGTTTTTGTAGCTTGTTGATTTGCATGTTTAAAAAAATATAATTAGCTTTGTATTGTAAAAGTCGAATAAGGGGCATTAGCTCATCTGGCTAGAGCGTTTGACTGGCAGTCAAGAGGTGACGAGTTCGAGTCTCGTATGCTCCACAAATAAATTTAGTCTTGAAAAGGAGCAAGTTAAATGCTCCTTTTCAAGACTTGTTTTGTTTATATTAGTATGGTATAGTATGGAAGCACAGATTGCAGATATTTCGTGTATTTCCATCTTCCTATTGAATGACCTATGAACGACAGACATAAAAATGATGGTGCATCAGAATTGATACACCATCACAACTGTGTAACAGATTGTATTCTTTTGCGGATTACTTAAAAGTGTCTGGCAGGTCGTTCTCATACAGGACGGTGTCTCCCGATTGAAGTATTTTTGATAATACCTCCTGTGCTTTTGCAAAAGAGTCTACGATGTAGAGATTCTCTTCTTTGAAACCTGTATTTAAAATCCCTTCTGATATTGCTTTGCGGTTATACTCCCCGACAACGATGGCAACATCAACATTCTTTCCGATATTTTCACCCAATGTTCTGTTCAGATCATATTGTTGATTGCCTAATTCAATCATACCCGGAGTTACTATTATACGTTTACCTCCTGTAAACTGGCTGAGAACGTCAACTGCCATTTTGGATCCGGCAGGGTTGGAATTGAATGCATCGTCGATAATTGTGACACCTCCCGGCGTTTTCTTCATTGACAGCCGGTGTTCAACCTGGCTGATGGATTCAATGGCATATTGAATGTCTTTTTCATTCATATTCAGAGACAGTGCCACGCATATTGCGGCAAGTAAGTCGGAGACATTGCACTCTCCGAGTAACTTTGTATGCACGTCCATAGAGAATCCGTCCGGTCCCGCAACTGTGAATGAAGTCCCGTCAGGAGTGTATTTTACATTTATAGCCCGGTATTGTGCCCCTTCTTGATTTGTTACCGCATATCTTTCTGTCTTGCAGTTGTTGATTATACGGTTGGCGCAGTATTCAAAATCGTTGTTCACTACTGCCAGACCATCAGAGGGCAGTGCGTCGGCGAGTTCAAATTTTGTAGCCTGCACATTCTCTATAGTCTTGAAAGATTCAAGATGCATTGGCCCCACCGCGGTGATGATCCCTATTGTCGGGTTGACAATGTCGCATATCTCCTTGATGTCTCCGGACTGTTTGGCACCCATCTCGCAAATGAAAATTTCATTATAAGGCTTCATGTATTCTCTGACAGTCCTTACAACTCCCATTGGTGTATTGAACGATCCGGGTGTCATCAGCACGTCATATTTTTCCGACAGTATGCGGTGAAGATAATGCTTGGTGCTTGTTTTGCCATATGAACCGGTTATGCCTATTACTTTGAGATCCGGCATGGAGCGTAAAATACGCTTTGCATCGTTGATGTAATGTTTACATATCGCTTTTTCAACAGGCATCAGGATGATGTCTGCAATTATCATGAAAACCCATGAGAATAAGGTAATAAGCATTGCTGTGCCGAGAACAATAGAGATTCCGTGATATGATCCCCAGTATACCTCCATCGGGGACAGACAAATTGCAACCGGAATGTAGCAGGCAAGCGCAAGAAAGGCAGTGACACCATATAACCGTTTTACCCGGGCTGTAAATACCAATGGCTTTTTATATTTTTTACGCAGGATAAACCATGTGTTGCAAATACACAGCAATGTGACTAAAAATGCAGAACTGAACGGAGGAAGAAGAGTTGAGAAAAGAATAAATATGTATGCGATCTCAATAATTCTTAGTGTAGAGGAAATATCATTTTTATGAAACCATTTCCAGTATCGGTTTATTCTATATGAATTTTGCTGGAACATCTGAATGTCGAATTTGAAATTCAGAATCATGTAGAATCCGATTATTATATAAATCGCTATTATTACTGCATTCATAATATGAATTGTTTTTATTGAGCTGTGTCTTGGATTGATTGTTTATTCGGTTATAAGAAAACTTCTGATTACGGCTCGGAATCCACCGGGATTGTCAAGGAAGGAGTAATGTCCGCAACCCGGCCAGCTTACCAGACCTGCATCGGGAATAAGTTTCTCCATGGTTTGGGCATCTGAAAGGGGTGTGGCTGTGTCGTTTTCTCCCCATATAAGAAGAGTGGAGGCTTTTATGGAAGGCATGACGTTTTTAAGATCCTCGTTCACACAGCGGCTCATCACAGCACGCATTACAGGACTTGAGTTCCTGTAATCAGAAGATCCTGCTTTTCCCCGCCATGCCTGAATTGCTTTTTCCCCGTTTTCTTTGCCGAGCAGAATGGGAAGAATCTTTTTTGCAGTCTTGAAACTGTATACTTTTATGTAATACTTGAGACTTCGTTTGGGTTTTATCCCTGCGGCATCCACAAGCACCATTTTTTTTATGGGGTTTCTGGAAGCCATAAGTATGGATATTCTTCCGCCAAAGGAGTGCCCGACTGGGATGGGGTCTGTTATGTTGAGTTGGTTTACAAACTTTTCAATAAGGGAAGTAAAGTCATCGACTCCCCACGGTGCCGGCGGCTCTGAAGACTTTCCGTGTCCCGGCAAATCTACATTGTAGACACGTAATTTATGGTTCAGGGCATTAGCTATGCTTCTCACAGTGGTGTGGTCACATCCCCAACCGTGCATCAATAGAATATTTGGTGCATCAGGATTTTCCGGTCCACTAACTTCATAGTGGATGGTAAGTCCGTCAATAATTATATTTCTCTCTTCCGATTGCATATGTGCAAAATTAAATAATTCTCTTCACATTCGGGCAATCTCGGATTAGATAATTACAGACAGTTTCTTAAACAATTTCTTTTTGGGGAGGTTTTCTCTTTATAAGAATATTGTTGCAATAGCCATGGTGTTTTGGATGGAATATGAGGTTTGTAATAACAGGTACATTAAAATGGTGGTAGGATATGAATAGTTTAGAAACTGTTTAAATTTATTTTCGAGGAATTTTGAGAGTTATTTTGAGGTGGTTCTGCGAGTTGAGAAGGGAGAAACCTATCGGTTTTGACCGCCGAGACTTGGCGGAAACAGCCAAAAAGAACCTCAAAATTACCGAAAGAACTATTATATATAAATTTTCGTAATAAATTTAAACAGTTTCTTAGACGCTCTGGTAAGATAAAAACGATTAATAACCCGTCAGTTAAGGATTTGTCAATAGCTTTGGCTCCATTTTTTGTAATGTTTGTGGTTGCAATGATTAAGGGTAAGATGCCAACATGGGCATTGGTTGTATCCGTTGTGTCGCTGGTAAGCTATGCAGGATTGATTGCATACTTTTGTATTAAACAAAAGTGCTATAAGCAAATGGCATATAATTTATTGTTTCTAATCCTGTTTGGATTAGGATTTATATTGATAAATTTATAAGTTATTATCCGCGACTTGGGACAAGTCGTATTCCCCAAACAGGGTAAGATCCAGGACGGATTATAGAGAATATACCGGAAATGAAATGTGAGTTAAGACAGCGGGGACGCGAGGTAGGGGGTGCCCAAAATCTTAATTTTGAGGCACCCTCTTGATCTATTAATCCTGTATGGAGCAGGGAGTTCAAGTCGTTTACCAGACAGAGATTTTCTTCACAATGTTGCCTTGACGGATAATGTAGATGCCGCGTGCGAGACCTTTGATATTGTCTGAAACCAACAGACCGTGGAGGTTGTAGACTTCAACCGGTGCGCTGAAGTCAATACCGTTGTTGTCAGTGTCGGTAGAGATGTCATTTATACCTGAATAATTCTTCTCTGTGATTTTTTCAAAAAGGTTCCAGGGCTTGATACTTTTTGCCTTGTCAAGACCACCGTTGGCTATGTATAATGTGGCATTTTTGTATACCTCTGAATCGAAAAGGTTGTCTTCTGCTTCAATAGGCTCTTTAGTATTGTAGTTTATCTCAGTCAGGTTTTGGCAGTTGGAGAAAGCTTTTGAGCCAATAGAAGCCACTGAATTTGGTATTGTTATTGAAGAGAGTTCAGAACAACCTCTAAAAGAGTTGTTTCCGATAGAAGTGACGGAATCGGGTATTGTTATCGAAGTTAATCCTGTACAACCGTTGAAAGTGTAGTCTCCGATAGAAGTCACAGAAACAGGTATCTTTATCGAAGTGAGTCCGGAGCACCCGGAGAAAGCTCTTCTGCCGATAGACACAACGGAATTAGGTATTGTTATCGAAGTTAATCCGGTACAATTGTCGAAAGTATAGTCTCCTATAGATGTCACGGAAACAGGTATTGTTATCGAAGTGAGTCTGGAGCATCCGGAGAAAGCACTTCCTCCGATAGACGCAACGGAATTTGGTATTGTTATGGAAGTTAATCCGGTACAGTCACTGAAAGCAGAGCTCCCAATAGAAGCCACGGAATTTGGTATAGCTATCGAAGAGAGTTTCTCACATTCTTCGAAGGCATTACTTCCGATAGAAGTAACTGCATTAGGTATTGTTATCGAAGCAAGTTCGGAACACCCGGAGAAAGTCCTCTCTTCAATAGAAGTAACGGAATCTGGTATTGCTATTGAAGCCAGTTTGGAGCATCCGGAGAAAGCACTTGCTTCTATAGAAGTGATGGAATTAGGTATTGTTATCGAAGTTAGCCCGATACAGCGTCTGAAAGTGCCTTTTTTTATAGCAGTAACGGACTTGGGTATTGTTATCGAAGTGAGTCCGTAGCATAAAGAGAAAGCGTAGTCTTGAATATTGGTAACGGAATTGGGTATCGTTATTGAGGTGAGTCCAGCACAACTCATGAAAGCGTGACCACTAATATAATTAACGGAATTGGGTATTGTTATTGAAGTGAGTCCAGAGCAGTTGGCGAAAGCATAGCTCCCGATATAAGTTACAGAATTTGAGATAACTATTGATGTTAACATAGAACAATCTTTGAAAGCATTTGGGGCAATATCGGTGACGGGATAGGTCACTCCGTCTTTTGTTACAGACTCAACCATGATAACATCGGTTTTTTCGGACAGGTACTGACCTGTTACTGCCGCATACGGATTCGCCCCATCGGGAGTGTAAAGTGTGTAGATCAAGCCGTCCTGCCGGATTTCGGACTGGGCCACTGCCGGAAGCGTGAGAAGGATTCCGACCAGAAGAAGTAGAAATTTTTTCATTTAAGTGATCGTAAAGCCTCCTTGCTCCCGATGGAGGCTGTTTGTTATATACAAAAAAAGCGTGAGAGCCATACTGTTGCCTGTTCCGCTTGTAGAGGCTCTGGTAATGCCCATTGCAGTAGAACAGACAACGCAGAAGCCTCACGCAGAATATGTGCATATACACCGCTGACCGACGCTCGCGCGCATGCCATAAGCTGAATATACATATCCGCATAAGCTATCTACCGCTGTCTCATTCCTGACTGCAATTGAAATTTACCAGATTTCTACAAGCCAAAAATGAACGTTGAGTAAACGCCTTTTCTTAATGTCTGTCCGGTCGAAATGACCGGAAATCGCTTCCCTTCCCGCTTGTACCCACAGCCGGGGCTTCTGCAAGACGGTCTGCTGCCACAAAAGTACAAATTATATTTTAGATACGAGCTAATAATTTAATAAAAAGATTAAGAGAGTGTTTGAATTTAACGAAATGAAAATGAGAGGACACGACTTGGATTTACCCGGCGGTTGGGAGGGGAGGTTGTCCCCAACCTCCCGGAGGTGAAGAGCGACTTGGGACAAGTCGCATTCCTAAAACGGGGTATTCCAAAGCCCGATAGAGAATATGTGCGGCGTATTTCTGATTTTAATATCTTGAAATTTAATTTGCATCAGTCAAAAGATATCGTTAAATTTGTATAGTGAATAGAAGTGGGGAACAGAAAATTGTTCTTCGATGAACAGAAAGGAGACTATAGAAAATGACCGTTGAATGGAATTATCAACCTCTTACGCATCAACAACAGCTTGAGGCTGAATCTCTTCTGCCGAAGGTGGAAGAAACGCCCGTGCTTGCTGAATTGCTTGTGCGCCGGGGTGTGACTACTCCAGAGGCTGTGGATAATTTCTTTTCTCCGAGTCTGTCACAGCTTCATGACCCATTCCTGCTTCAGGATATGGACAAGGCAGTAAATCGCCTTAACAAGGCGATGGGTGCCAAGGAGCGGATTATGGTCTACGGTGATTATGATGTGGACGGTGTAACAGCTGTAGCTCTTGTCTACAAATATCTTCAGAATTATTATTCTAATATAGAGTACTATATCCCTACGCGTTACGAGGACGGATACGGCATCTCTGTAAAGGGGATAGATTATGCGGCCGACAATGGTGTCAAGCTAATAATTGTACTTGATTGCGGAATAAAGGCTATTGAGGAGATTGAGTATGCCAAGAAGCGCGGAGTGGATTTCATCATATGCGACCATCATGTGCCGGATGAAGTGCTTCCTCCCGCCGCCGCGATTCTTAATCCCAAACTTTCAGGGTCAACATATCCGTGTCCTTACCTTAGCGGGTGTGGAGTCGGTTTTAAGTTCATGCAGGCCTTTGCAATGAGTAACGGCTTGTCCAATCATAACGAGCTTGAATCTCTGTTGGATCTTGTGGCTGTAAGTATAGCCGCAGACATAGTTCCTATAGTCGGGGAGAACCGCGTGATGGCCTATCAGGGTTTGCGCAGGTTGAATTCTAATCCTAATCTTGGTTTGCGCAGTATCATCCGTCTATGCAAACTGACCAACAAGGATATTACAATAAGTGATGTCATATTCAAGATTGGTCCCCGCATCAACGCGTCAGGGCGTATGCAGAGCGGAATGGAAGCTGTGGAGCTTCTTGTAAGCAGGGATCTCCATGAGGCTTATGAAAAGGGGAAAGACATAGACCAGTACAACAAGGATCGCAAGGAGCTTGACAAGCAGATAACAGATGAGGCTAATTGCTTGATTGAGAATAATGTCAATATAGTTCAGGGTAAACGTTCAATTGTCATATACAATAAGAACTGGCATAAGGGTATAATAGGTATTGTTGCCTCACGTCTTACGGAACTGTATTATAAACCCGCAGTTGTCCTTACTTATTCCAATGGCATTGCAACCGGTTCGTCGCGATCTGTTCAGGGATTCGATATATATTCCGCAGTTAACAGTACTCGCGATCTGTTGGAGAATTTCGGCGGACATACTTATGCGGTTGGCCTTTCTCTGAAAGAAGAGAACATACCGGAATTCCGTCGCAGATTCGAGGAGTATGTAGCAGAGAATATTCAGGTCAACCAGTTGCATCCGCATATCGATATTGACGCGGTTATTGAATTTGCCGATATTACCCCTGAGCTTTTAAGTGCGTTGAAGAAATTCAATCCGTTCGGTCCGGGAAACCAGAAACCGTTGTTCTGTACCCGACATGTGTTTGATTTTGGAACGAGCCGTCTTGTCGGTAAAAATTTTGAGCATATCAAACTGGAACTGGAGGACAACAGCACAAGTCATGTGATAAATGCCATTGCATTCAACATGTCAAAGTATTTTGAACACATACACTCCCATAAGCCGATTGATATCTGCTACACCATAGAGCAGGGCAAGCGTTCGGGTAATTCCGAAACCATACAGTTGATGATACGTGACATTCGTCCGTCCGCCGAGTAAGTAATACCCGGTTTATTCTCAATTTATTGGATTATGAATAAAGAGAATATCCTTAAGATATTGAAAAAGTATTGGGGATATGACTCGTTTCGTCCTTTGCAAGAAGATATCGTTATGTCTATCCTTTCCGGCAAAGACACTCTTGGTCTGATGCCTACCGGAGGAGGAAAGTCCATTACATTCCAGGTTCCGGCATTGGCTCTTGACGGAATGGCAATTGTTGTCACTCCCCTTATTTCTCTGATGAAAGATCAGGTAGACAATCTGAAAAGACGCAATATAAAAGCTCTTTATCTTCATTCGGGGATGTCGGTCAGAGAGAGGCGTATCACTGAGGAAAAACTTGTAAACGGTAATGTAAAGCTTTTGTATGTTTCTCCGGAGCGTTTGCGAAACGAGAGATTTATAAGCTTGCTCAGGATGCTCACCGTATCATTTATTGTGGTGGATGAGGCCCACTGCATATCGCAATGGGGTTATGACTTCCGTCCGGCATATCTAAATATTTCGGGATTGCGGAAGCAATATCCGAAATTACCGGTACTTGCTCTTACGGCTACGGCTACTCCGGACGTTGAAAAGGATATATGCCATAAGCTTATGATGGAAGACCCGAAGATATTCAGAATGAGCTTTGCCCGCTCGAATATCAATTATATCGTAAGACATGCGGAAACAAAGATATATGAGATCTTTCATATCCTCAGTCGTACTCAGGGATGTTCGATTGTATATGTCAGGAGTAGAAAAAAGACAAAGGAGATAGCCGATTATCTTGCTCTTGCAGGCATATCCGCAACATATTACCATGCCGGTCTGGACAGTGATGTAAAAGAAGAGCGACAGAATGCATGGCAACGTGACGGAGTGCGCGTGATGGTGGCGACTAATGCGTTCGGCATGGGAATCGATAAGCCGGATGTCCGTGTGGTGATACATTGCGATCTCCCTCCATCGCTCGAAGAATATTATCAGGAAGCGGGGCGTGCGGGAAGAGACGGTAAGCTGTCGTGGGCCGTATTGCTCACGTCATCAAAGGATCCTGCTTTGTTAAAAAGAAGGGTCACAGAGGCTTTCCCCCCCAGAGACGAGATTAAACTTATCTATGAGCGCGTGTGCAACTACCTTAATGTGGCTATGGATGAGGGATATGAAAAAATTGCAGAGTTTGATGTTGAAAAATTCTGTGACACATTTGCCTGTCAGCAGAAACGTTGTCTTTCATCTTTGCGGCTTTTGGGACAGGCCGGTTATCTTGAGTTTATGGAAGAGACCGAACATCGTTCAAGAGTGATGATTCTGTTGGAGAGGGAAGAGCTGTATCAGCTTCATGATTTGCGTAAGGATGCGGAGATCGTGCTGAATAGTCTTATGAGACTGTATCCCGGACTGTTTGTCGATTATGTGTTTATAAATGAAAGGAATCTTTCCAAAGAGGCAAAAATGGACGAAAACGGCATTTATGAAGCTTTGCTTGAATTGTCAAGAAAGAAGATTATTCATTATGTGCCGCGTTCAAGATCTCCGTTTATCTATTTCCCCACGGCCAGGGAAGAGCGTAAGTATCTTATAATAGGGAAGAACATATATGAGGATCGCAAAAGCGTAATGGAAAAGCGCACTGGTGCGATGCTGAAATATGCCTTTGACTCCGATGTTTGTCGGGAAAGACGTATGCTGGAATATTTCGGACAGCATGATGCTGCGGATTGTGGCAAATGCGATGTATGTCGCGCAAGAAATGCTGATGATTCCAAATCTGATAAATTATATCTGGAACGTATAACAAGGTATTTTGATATCAAGGGTGGCAAGGTGGACTTGAGAATAATGGAACGAGACTTGAAAATTCCATCAGAAAAATTCAAAAGATTGTTTTCTTTCTTAATGGGAGAGGGATATATAACAATTGATGGAAACCGATGCGAATGGAATAATTAAAGGGAATTGCAGGCTCGCGGGAATTTATCAAAATTATTACAAAATATATTTAACTTTAAACACTTTCTTATAAAGTATTATTGTAACTTTGTGTAGAGATACAAATTTAGAAATTGCTTAATATGAATCCACTATTTAGATCACTATATTTTATTTATCAATGGCTGATAGCCGGTCCTGTATTTGTCGTTTTAACTATATTGACAGTCTTGGTTACTGCATGTGGATCCACATTTGGCAACAGGGATTTCTGGGGATATTGGCCTGCGCATTATTGGTCACGTCTTACCTGTTGGATATTTCTCATCAATGTGAAAGTGAATGGCAGGGAAAATATAGAAAACAAGCAATCGTATGTGTTTGTTGCCAATCATCAGGGAGCGTATGACATCTGGACAATATATGGATTCCTGAATCATAATTTTAAATGGCTCATGAAAAAGGAGCTTGAGAAGGTTGCTTTCATAGGTTGGGCATGCAAATGTGCCGGTCATGTATTTGTGGATGATTCTACTATATCCGGAATCAGAGAGACAATTTCTGAAGCCGAAAGTACCCTTAAAGACGGAATGTCCCTGACTATCTTTCCTGAGGGAAGCAGAAGTTGGGACGGTAATATGATTCCGTTCAAGAGAGGTGCATTTATGCTGGCGGCGGAGTTTAAACTGCCTGTCGTGCCTGTTACGATAAACGGAAGTTTCAAGGCTATGCCTCGCTCGACATATCAGATGACACCAACTACTATCCGGCTCACTATTCATAAACCGATATATCCCGGTGAACGTGGATTTAATACCAAGGCTCTGATGGAACAGTGCCGTGAGGCTATTGCCTCAGAACTTCCGGTGAAGTAGTTTGGAATAATGTGCAAATTTAAGGAAATTATCATGAGTGAAAGACAACCGGTAGTTGTATCCATAGCGGGATCTGATAACTCGGGAGGGGCCGGTATACAGGCTGATATAAAGACATGCACGGCTCTGGGTGTATATTCTGCAACAGTTGTTACAGCTATAACTGCTCAGAATTCAAGGCATGTGTATGCAGTGGATTCTGTTTCTGTAGAAATGGTAAAATCGCAGTTTGATGCAATTCTTGAGACAATACATCCTGATGCGGTAAAGATAGGGATGTTGCCCTCTCCCGACATTATATGCGCTGTTGCAGGGAAGATCAGGGAATATGGATTGAAAAATGTGGTTGTTGACCCGGTAATGGTCGCGACAAACGGAGATTCTCTGACAGCATCGGGTCATGATATGATTTCCGCCTTTACAAATGAGCTGTTTCCTCTGTCCGCTTTAATTACACCCAATATACCGGAAGCAAGGAAATTGCTTGGCCTCAATTCCGACAATGAACTTGATTCAGCGGATTTGTGTATTGAATTATATAATATTTGCAATGCCGATTCTGTGTTGCTTAAAGGCGGTCATGGCGTTGGTCACACTTCTATTGACTATCTTTATGACGGCAGTCAGCTGCTAGATTTTGAAACTGAGAGGGTAGACTCCGTAAATACACATGGCACTGGTTGCACTTTGTCTTCTGCTATTGCCGCTGGGCTTGCCAAGGGGTATTCATTGACCAAGGCAATAAGTGAAGGCAAAAATTTTTTATATAATGCTATAAAATTTGCCGATTCAATTAATGTAGCCAAAGGACCGGGACCATTGAATTTCATGTGGAATGATATTGCTGATGTTAATTAGATTAGAAACAAAATGAAGATTATATTAAATGATCAAACGCTGGATTTATCCGATAATTTAATAAATATAGCGGAGTTTCTCAGCTCGCAGAGCATTCCGCTTGGGGGGACAGCTGTGGCTGTCAACAATCGTCTTATTACCAGAAGCAACTGGGAACTGACGTTTTTAAAGGACGGAGATGTCGTGACTGTCATATCTGCCGCTTTCGGAGGATAAATTCATGTTAGGCTTTATTTATATTGTTGTTACAGAGCCTGAATTTGTCGAGAATGAGGCGGAAAAGATTGTAAGACTTTTACAGTCCGGCATAGACTATGTCCATATCCGCAAGCCGAAGGCGGAAATAAATGAAGTCAGGGGACTTATTGAAAAGATTCCACAAAATTTGCGACACAGACTTAAGCTTCATAACCATTTTGAGCTTGTTGGGTGTTGTAATCTTGGTGGAGTCCAGATAAATTCCAGATGCCCTGATTTTACCGGTGTCGGGTGTGATGTTTCGCGTTCATGCCACAGTATAGACGAGATAATCCTGTATGCGGATAAATATGTTTATGTGACTTTATCTCCGATATTTGATTCCATATCAAAAGAGGGATATTTGTCAAAGTTTGATTTAAAAGATATAAAAAGCAAAATAGCCGGAAAGAACGTTATAGCTATGGGAGGTGTCATACCTGAAAAAATCAGTGTGTTGATCGACTCGGGTTTCAAAGGGGCCGCTATGCTTGGATGTGTCTGGGGTGATGTTGACGGGTTTATAGCCCGGATGTCTAAATTAATTAGAAAATAGTGTAATATGCTACAGTATATAACAAGTACTTCATCTCCAACGAGTGTTGTGGATCAGGTGAAAGGAGTGATAGCCGGTGGCTGTCGGTGGATACAGATACGGATGAAAGATGCTTCTGATGAAGAGATAAGCAAAGTTGTGGAAGAGATAAAGCCGCTTTGTATTGAGACAGAATCATTCCTTATTCTTGATGACAGAGTAGAGCTTGCCAAGAAATTGAATGTAGGTGGTGTTCATCTCGGAAAGATGGATATGCTTCCCTCTAAGGCGAGAATCGAGCTCGGACCTGCCGCTGTAATAGGTTGTACCGCAAATACTATAGAAGATGTACTTGCGGTTCATTCTCTTGATATCGACTATCTTGGGATTGGACCGTATCGTTTCACCGAAACTAAGGCGAATCTGGCTCCGGTGTTAGGTGCAGAAGGTATAAAAGATATTTGTATGCAGATGCATGCAAAAGAGATAAATATCCCCCGTGTTGCAATAGGTGGCATTACAAAGGAAGATGTGGATATATTGATGAAAACAGGAATCAATGGGATTGCCGTCAGCGGGGCCATTGCTTTTGCAGATGATGTCAAGAAGGAAACGGAGGAATTCCTGAGATTGCTTGCACCATATGAGACGAACGGAAATAATAATTAAGAGAGTGTTTTCAAATAACAATAACGTGAATAAATTGATTATAGGGGGACGCGAGTTTAATTCGCGTCTGTTTGTAGGTACAGGAAAATTTTCCTCGCCACAATTAATGCTTGAAGCAATAAAAGCTTCAGAATCTGAAATGATTACCGTTGCAATGAAGCGTGTAAACATGATGAATGAGGCTACGGATGAGATGCTGACTCACATAAATCGTGAACATGTTCAGTTTCTGCCCAACACGTCGGGTGTTAGAAATGCAGACGAGGCCATATTGGCTGCAAGAATGAGTCGCGAGATATTCGAAACTCCTTTTATCAAACTTGAGATACATCCGGATCCAAAGTATTTGATGCCGGATCCTATCGAGACTTTAAAGGCTACTGAAGTTCTTGCCAATGAGGGATTTGTTGTGCTTCCATACATTCAGGCGGATCCTGTCCTCTGCAAGTTGCTTGAGGAGGCCGGCACCTCGGCCGTGATGCCATTGGCGGCTCCGATAGGCACTAACAAAGGGCTGGTTACACGAGATATGTTGGAAATAATAATTGAACAAAGCCGTGTTCCTGTTGTTGTGGACGCTGGCCTGGGGGCACCGTCCCATGCCGCTGAGGCTATGGAGATGGGTGCTGATGCTGTCTTGGTTAACACTGCCATTGCGGTTGCCGGAGATCCTGTTATGATGGCACGTGCGTTTGCCAAGGCTGTTGAGGCCGGGAGAGAGGCATTTGAAGCCGGACTGGGTTCAGTGTCAAATTATGCCCAGGCCACGAGTCCGTTGACTGAATTCTTATCGTAATAAGTTAAGACACTTATAATTTGAACACACACTTTTTATAAAATATATATTTTATGAAGATTGATAATATCGACCTTACATCATATCCAAACTCTGAAAAATTTTATGTGGAAGGCAGTTTGCCGGGTGTAAGGGTTGCTATGCGCAGAATACATCAGTATCCTACCGTTAAGATAGAAAATGGCAAAAGAGTAGAATATCCTAATGAGGATATAGTTGTTTATGATACATCCGGGCCTTACACGGATCCCAACGTTGAGATAGATATAAACAAGGGTTTGCCGAGAATGCGTACCCAATGGGTTGAGGCGCGAAATGATACGGTTGAACTTGATGATATCACGAGTGAGTATGGAAGGATGCGCCGGGATGATAAAAGTCTTGATGGCCTGCGTTTTCCTGTCTTTCATAAACCTCGAAAAGCGAAGGAAGGTCATCGTATAACCCAGATGCATTATGCCCGGAAAGGGATAGTCACTCCTGAAATGGAATATGTCGCAATACGTGAAAACCTTGATAACAGGCAGCGTGGAATAAAATCTTATATAACTCCCGAATTTGTTCGTGACGAAATAGCGGCCGGCCGGGCTATAATTTCAGCAAATGTTAATCATCCAGAGGCTGAACCAATGATTATAGGTAAAGCATTTAGTGTAAAATTGAATACGAATATCGGCAATTCGGCGCTTTCTTCTGGTATTGAGGAGGAGATTGCAAAGGCCATGTGGAGTTGCTATTGGGGAGGTGACACACTTATGGATCTTTCTACCGGTGATAATATTCATGAGACACGAGAATGGATCATCCGCAATTGTCCTGTTCCGGTTGGAACTGTACCTATTTATCAGGCATTGGAAAAGGTAAATGGAGATGTGAAGAAACTGACATGGGAGATCTATCGTGACACGCTTATTGAGCAGTGTGAGCAAGGAGTGGATTATTTTACAATTCATGCCGGTGTGCTCCGTGAACATGTCTCTCTTGTGGAAAAACGTCTTACCGGGTGTGTTTCTCGCGGAGGTTCTATAATGACTCAATGGTGTGTGCTTCATGACAGCGAAAGTTTCCTGTATACCCATTTTGATGAAATCTGCGAAATACTTAACAAATACGATGTTGCGGTTTCATTAGGAGATGGCATGCGTCCCGGCTCTACACATGATGCAAATGACAGAGCACAGTTCCTTGAACTTGAGGTTTTGGGAGAACTCACGAAGAAGGCTTGGGAACACGATGTCCAGGTGCTTGTTGAAGGTCCGGGTCATGTGCCCATGCATAAGATTCCGGAAAATATGAGTAAGCAGAAAGATGTATGTTCTGAGGCTCCGTTTTATACATTAGGTCCGTTGACTACAGATATCGCCCCCGGCTACGATCATATTACATCAGCAATAGGTGCGGCTATTATCTCATCGCTTGGAACGGCCATGATATGTTATGTCACACCCAAGGAACATCTTTCACTTCCGACTCTTGAGGATGTTCGTGAAGGTGTGATTACGTATAAGATTGCCGCACATGCCGCTGATCTTGCAAAAGGTTTTCCGGGAGCCAATGTCAGGGATGATGCCCTTAGCAAGGCAAGATATGAATTCAGATGGAAAGATCAGTTCAATCTGTCGCTTGATCCGGAAAAATCAAGACGTTTTTATATTGAGTCCCGTCGCAACGCACCGGATGCTGATGACAGATTCTGCACGATGTGCGGACCCAATTTCTGCGCAATGCGCATATCTCAGAATATAGCCGATGAATGTAATATGAAATGAAAGGAGCTATAGATGTCTGATTCTTATAAAAATAGGAAATTCACTTCAGATCCGACACCTGATTCTATTTTTGGTTACGGTTTTGCCGATGTTATCGACAGTTATGACTGGGACGATACGGTTAGAGCTGTAGAAAGTGCTACGGACGCTGATGTTCGAAGGGTTTTGGCAAAAGCCCGCAGAAATGTAAAGCCTCTTACACCGGAGGAGTTTGCAATTCTGATATCTCCGGCTGCGGATCCTTTCCTCGAAGAAATGGCTCAGCTGAGCCGTCATTATACACTTGAGAGATTCGGAAAGACAATCTCAATGTATATTCCCATGTATGTATCTAATGCATGTACAAACAAATGTGTTTACTGTGGTTTTAACCATGATAATAAATTCGCACGCACTACATTGAACTTCAGCCAGATTGAAGATGAGTGCAAGGCTATAAAAAGGCTTGGCCCTTTTGAGAATCTGCTGATAGTTTCAGGCGAATATCCGTCGTTGTGCGGGATTGATTATCTTGAAAAGACACTTGAAGTTTGTCGTCCTTATTTCCATAATCTGACACTGGAGGTGCAGCCGTTGAAGGCGCGGGAGTATGCGCGTCTTGCGGAAGCCGGACTTAACGGGGTGGTTTGCTTTCAGGAGACTTACCATCGGGATGCATATAAGACTTATCATCCTCAGGGGATGAAGAGCCATTATGCATGGCGTCTGAACGGGTATGACAGAATGGGAGAGGCCGGTATGCACAAAATAGGCTTGGGTGTTCTCCTGGGGTTGGAGGACTGGAGGGCTGATACAGTAATGATGGCACGCCACCTGCGTTATCTTCAGAAACGCTATTGGCGTTCCCGTTTCTCCGTAAATTTCCCCCGTATGCGTCCATCTGAGAGCGGTTATCAGCCTAAAGTAGTGATAAGTGACCGGGAACTTGCCAAACTTACGTTTGCGTTCAGAATTTTTGACCATGATATAGACATATCTTTTTCAACAAGAGAGGCTCCATATTACAGAGACAATATTTTGAAGGCCGGTGTTACATCAATGAGTGCCGGTAGTCAGACAGAACCGGGAGGATATTGCACTTCTCCGGATGCTTTGGAGCAGTTTGAAGTTAGCGATTCCCGATCACCGATGGATGTTGCGGAAGCCATACGAAAACAGGGTTATGAACCCGTCTGGAAAGACTGGGATGCAATATTTGATTAGTTTAATCTGCATAATTAATCTTTTTGAATAATATATTTGTTTTAATAGTGACGGAAAATAATTGTTTCGTCACTATTTTTATGTATTACTTTAAATAAATATATTATGAAATTCATACAACCAAGACTTCCTTATGCTGTTGATGCATTGGATCCTGTTATCTCGCCTATGACAATAGATTATCACTATGGTAAGCATGAGAAGGCATACATTGATAATTTGAATTCATTGATTGAAGATACTCCCTTTAAGGAGATGTCTTTAGAGGAGATCATATGTAAAAGTGACGGAAAGATTTTTAACAACGCCTCTCAGGCATGGAATCATATTTTTTATTTTTTCCAGTTTTCACCTACGGGGTTGAAAGAGCCATTTGGAAAACTCAAGGAGCAGATAGAAGAGCAATTCGGTTCAGTAGACGATTTCAAGAAGAAGTTTGAGGAAGCCGGTACTACATTGTTTGGTTCAGGTTGGGTTTGGCTTTCACGCGATGACAAAGGTACATTGTTTATCACACAGGGAGGAAATGCCGATAATCCTATGACAAAAGGGCTTAAACCTATTCTTACATTTGATGTGTGGGAGCATGCGTATTATCTTGATTATCAAAACAGGCGTGCTGAATATTTGAATCATTTGTGGAATATTGTCGACTGGGATATTATATGTGCCCGTTACGAAGATTAATAGTTCAATATAACGTAAATAAAAATGCCGTATCAAATTAAATTGGTACGGCATTTTTATTTCAGATTAATTTATTATCAAGTGCTTATGGATACCGGGCTCAAAAAATATCGGAATAAAAAATAAACATACCAGTAAAACTGCAATGCCTATTGCTAAAATTATGTATGTTGTCGTTTTAAATTTCATAATACTTTCAATTATTTAGTTCGTTTGACTCCTTGAGATATTTCTCATATTCTTTTTTTATTTCATCAGGTGATATACCTAAAATCTGCATTAGTTTAAACAATGGTGGCAGTTGATTATCTATCAGATTCTTACTACGTTCGTGTATAATCTTCATTTTTGCATCATCGCTTACAAAAAAACCTATGCCACGTTTGTTGTATATCAGTCCTTTTGATGCGAGAACATCGTAGGATCTCATAACAGTATTTGCATTCACCTCTATTGATGCCGCATACTCTCTTACAGATGGGAGTCTTGAATCAGAGTCATAGTCTCCACTCATTATGCAATCCATTATCCTTTCGGCAATCTGCAAATATATAGCTTTATTATTCTCTTCAAATACCATAGCTCATAATTTACCATCGGTCAATAACTTCATTCTCTTTAAATCTGAAATATGAAACAGCGAACAGAACAATGGAGAGGATAATGGTAATACTCCAGACAACGACAGATAAAGATGTAAATTGGGGGAAGTAATCTCGGTATACCATATAACCAAAAAGTTTAAAAGATGATATCACACATATTATCATCAGGAATGTAAATATCATTGCTATTCCCGTTCCTTTTATAAAACTGTTTTTTGGCCATATCGCACTTATTAAAGCCATATAGCCTTGTGTTACAATTAAGGAGCCAAAATATATCGCAAACCAATATCCTACAAAATAGTTTTCGTGATCCATATGGTATGAAGGGTTATCATAGTAATAGCCTAAAGAGAAAATATATTTGAATGGTATCGGTTTTATAAACTCATCGTTATGAGGATATAGTTTTGTTGACAGGACTCTTGCATAATCTCCAATAGCCATACATATAAATAATACTACGTAAATAGCTATTACATATATAATAAAGTATGTTAAGTATTTTTCAAGTGTAGATGCCGGAAGAGTCAGTGTTGAAATCCTCTGTGATTTTGTTTTCATTGAGGAGAACATGAGTGACGCTGAAATAATTGCTAACACATAAAAGATAAAATAGAAGAAATGTATTTCTGCATTCCAGAATCTGTCTACTTCGTGTCCGGAGATTATTCTGGGTTTATGATTAGGAGGAAGGACGTAAATGTCACTCAGGTAAGGTAGACATGTACAGTACAGAATAATCCCCCCTAATATACAAAATATTATAATTGTTAATGTCTTCCAGTTAGTCGACAACTGGAGTTGGAAATATTTTCCGAATCTTCTTGGTGAAAATATATTGTTTTCCATTGTCAGTTTATTTAAAAAAGTGAATTAAGTTTTTCCGGATCTTGAATGGCAAATGAGAAGAGTGTTTCAAGATTAATTTCCGTGTCTACATTATCTAAATTTTGTAATATGACTGTTGCTCCTCCAAGCGACGGTATGGCAAATAGAGCATTTTCTATCTCACGCTGATTAGACGTGTTAGTGAATTTCATTGTGCTCTGAATTTCTGCAACACTTTGGTTCAACAGCACTTTGCTTGAATCCATTATGATTATATGGTCAAGTATGTTGCTTACATCTCTTACCTGATGGGTAGAGATCAGAAATATGCGTTTGTCATCCATAGATTCCACTATGTATTTGCGGAAAGCGCTTTTTGCCGGAATATCAAGACCGTTTGTGGGCTCGTCCATTAGCAGGATTGTTGTGTTGCACGCCATTGCAAATGACAAAGCAATTTTCTTTTTTTGCCCCATTGATAAACGGTCAAGTCTCGGATTTCCTGTAATGCCAAAAGTAGACAGGTGTCTGTTCATGTCTTCTAAAGAAAACTTGGGATATAAGGCTCCATATCTTTGGGTAAATGTATCAAGATGAATGGGTGGAAAGTCATTTTCCTCCGGCACGATGTACATATCTGCCAAAATAGAGGGCAATCTTTTGCGAGTGTTTATACTGTCAAACAACACTTTACCTGATTCAGGGGTCAATAGCCCCATTATTAGTTGCAATAACGTCGATTTCCCGGCTCCGTTTTCACCGAGAAGTCCGTAAATCCCACCCTCCCTCAATTCGAGATTGAAATTGGAGATAGTCGGTTTTCCTTTGCGGGAATACCTGAAATTTAAATTCTCAATTTTCAGCATATATAATCTGTTTAGTGTATTAGTATAATAGTACACGCAAAGGTAATACAATATTTTTTAATACCAAATAAATTTCAATAATAAATAAAAAAATCTCACGCACTAACGTGAGATTTAAAAATGATGAGTTGAATATTATTTAAGGAACAGTTTCTAAGGTTTTGATTCCCTTTATTTTGCAGAAAGTTTGAGTACACGGCTTGACCAATCTGTTTTTTTCTCTTTGGGAAGTTCATGGCTTACCGGTATCTCAAGACCACTGCTCATAAGAAATGCTCCGCTATAACTTTTCCCTTCAAAGGAGAGTGGTTTGGTGTCTATTCTGTTCAGCTCTGTTACGGTATAGACTTTATCCGGATCAAGACCGTCAAGAGTGATTCTCGGAAGTATCTCGTTGCGGAACGATTTAGTTTTATACCAGTAAAAAACGGCATTGTCTTTTGATTCGTCAACGTACATCAATGATGCGACTCCTTTTTCATCGTAGGGAGATGCCAACCGGTATAGATCACCGAACTGGACTATCGGTCTTATTGCTTTATAGTCTTCTACAGCCTTACGTGTCTGACTTTTTTCTTCTGTCGTCATGTTGGCCGGTTGGATCTCGATACCGAGACGTCCGCTCATGGCGACATCCGTGCGGAATTTCAGCGGGATTGTTCTAAATGTCTGATGGTTCGGAGCTGCGCTAATATGAGAGGCCATCGCTATTGATGGATAGAAATATGATGTGCCCCACTGTATGAATATTCTTTGAAGAGCATCTGTGTTATCTGACACCCAGAATTCGTCAAAATATGGCAGGTATCCATAATTGGCTCGGCCTCCGCCTCCGGCGCAGGCCTGCATGGTCAGATCCGGATATTTTGCGCGTATTCTTTCCAATACATTTCTTAGTCCTTTGTGATAATCAATGAAAAGATGCGATTGATTATCTGTTGTCTGATATTGTGAGCCGTGGTTTGTAAGATCCATATTTGCATCCCATTTTATGTAATCAATTCCGGGATATTTTGTCATCAATGTATCAACTACAGAGAAAACGAGATCCTGAACTGCGGGATTAGCGAGATCAAGAACCATCTGACCTCCGCCTCTTCCATATTTAGGCGTCCTGTTTTCGGGTTTGATCACATACTCGGGGTGCGCCTCGAATAATTCTGATTTGACATTTGTATTTTCCGGTTCTATCCATATGCCGAATTTGATTTTATTTTTATCGGCCTCTTTCAGCAGACCTTTTATGCCAAGAGGTAGTTTGCGGGTGTCTACCATCCAGTCTCCGAGACTTGACTCTGCATTATTGCGCGGATATTTTACACCAAACCAACCGTCATCCATAACAAAAAGTTCGCCACCCATGTCCGCGATGTCTTTCATCATGGATGCCATTCCCTTTTCGTTTATATCGAAGTATACTCCTTCCCATGAGTTCAAAAGCACTTTTCTCTCTTTGTCTCCATGCTGCAGTTTGTGCTTACGCGCCCATTTATGGAAATTTCGGCTTGCACCGCCGAGACCTTTATTGGAGAATGTCATTGCCAGTTCAGGAGTAATAAATGTTTCACCGGATTTCAGATTATATGGAGAATCATCTTCATTGATTCCGGCTATGAAGGAATGGCTGTTGGTCTCATCTGTATCTATCTTAAGCCTGTAGTTGCCACCATAGCAAAGTGCGGCACCTATTGTGCGCCCTGAACGTTCATTGGGTTTCCCGTCAAGGGAAAACATTACTTCGGAATGCGCCAGATGAGAATTTCTTGTTCCATTCCGGTTTTTTATCACTTTCATGCCGTGAAGAAGAGGCTCATGTTCTACTTTTGTCTCATTTCCCCATGCTCCGTGCAGATGTGACAACCAGACATATCCCTGACGTATTGGCAGGTGGGCGGATGCATAGCGCGTAAGTTTTACGTTTCCGCTCTCATTATTGGTTATTTCAGTCCAGACTTCAAGCATATCCTGTTCCGGAAAAGACTTATAGTTAAGTTTAACTTCTACCGGATAAAAAGAGTCTTTTAATACCAGGGATGTGGTTTCTTTGCCGTCTATGGTTTTTCGTTCCACCCGGTCAACAACCAGGTCAAGGGTCATATTGCCGTCGCTGTGTATCATGGCAATGGCGGTCTCGGGTACGGTTATCATGCCGTAATCAGGATATTGAGACCTTCCTGATCCGACTGCGGACGACAGACCCTTCAGATCCGACGCAGGTAACTTATCACCATAATAAAGATGTTTAAGTTTTTTCCCCTTGTCAGCTTTAAATACTATGGATGTGTTGTCTGTATCGATTTTTACTATCTCCGCTTTAATGCTTAACGCACTCATCATAAGCAGAAACGTCATGGTAATGAATGTTTTTGTTTTCATATAGTCAGTCATGGTATAAAAATATGACATTCCTCATGTTGAGAAATGCCATATTTTAATGAATTATTATTTTCTTGATTCTTTGAGCAGCTCACAGAATTCCGCAATATTCTCAGCTGTTATCTCAGGCTGCGGATCAGAATTTAAAGCTGTTTCAAGAGTGGTTTCACCCGAAAGCACCAGAACTCCCAGTGAACCGGCATTACGTGCTGTTGCAACATCTGTGTAGATACGGTCTCCGCACATGGCAACCTCTTCCGGTTTCAATCCCTCGCGGAAGCAGATGCCTGAAAGCATGTCCGGATTTGGTTTCCCGATAACAGCATCAGGTTCGCGGCCTGTCGCATGTTCTATGCACTTGCATAGTGAACCGCAATCTACAAGAATTGTTTTCTGATCTGTCGGACACACTCGATCAGGATTTGTAGCTATGTAGGGTATACCCTGGGAAGCAAGCCATGATGCATGACATAATTTAGGATATGTGAGTGTTGTGTCAAATGCAACGATCAGCACGTCGGGAATTTGTTCAGGATCGTTCTCAACCAATTCAAATCCTGCTTTACGGAATTCCTCTTCCATGCTCGGAGTGCCGACCACAAAGAGTTTCTTCGCATTTGGGAATTTTTCATGAAGATAGTCTATTGTGGCAACAGAAGATGTATACATCTCGTCGCGTTCTGCATGGATACCATATTTTTCAATCTTGGCAAGATAATCGTCTACACTTTTCGTCGGATTGTTTGTCAGGAAAGAGTATTTTATACCCATATCTTCAAGGTCTTTGAGAAAACCGAGTGTAAACGGAAACAGTTGTGAACCCAGATAGATAGTGCCGTCCATGTCGAGTGCGACATGTTTGATTTTACGGCATTTTTTCATCAGTTCCTCGTGGGAGAGAGGTGAATGATATTTATTGAATTCCATTATTTGATATTTAATATTTAATATTAAAGATCGGTGTCTCCCTCATTTGAGAGATCTCCTTCTATTTGATTTACTTTATCTGCTGTAGCTGTTAGTTTTGCATAGAATTTATTGCTTCTATCGTAGCCGTCTCTTGGAGCAAACCACATTGTCAGGAATGTAATCGCACCGAGAATACCTACTCCGATAATAAGGTAGAATACCATATTCCAGCCCCACCGGTCAGCTACGATACCGATACCTATTGCAGAAAGGAATGATCCAACGTATCCGAATATTCCTGCAAGTCCGTTAGCTGTGGCCGAAGCCTGTTTTGTCGCATGGTTGGCTGATGCGATACCAATAAGAGCCTGAGGTCCATATATAAAGAATCCGGCCATGGCAAGGATACATATGGAAGCAATCATCGGCAGAGAAGTCCAGAAAATGAATATACTCATGAACAGTACTGCACAGATCATGCAGACAAGACACATCCTGTGGGCTTTACCCTTGAAAATGTGGTCTGTTGCCCATCCTGCTCCGATTGTGCCGACAATGGCAAATATTTCGAAAACACCCACAGACCATGATGCCTGTTCAATTGACATTCCTCTTGATTCAGTCAGGAATTTTGGTCCCCAGTCAAGAATACCCATACGCATCACGTATACGAACACGTTGGCAATACATAGAGTCCATATCCAACGGTTTGTCCAGACCATAGCCTTGAGAAAAGCCGATTGGTTTTTCTTTGTGTCTACATTGCCGGAGTCGGCAAGTTTGGTGCCCGGAAGTTCGGGAAGACCTACAGAACGGGGATCATCACGCAAACCTACATAAAGCCAAAGCGCGCCACACACTGCAATCCCCGCAGGAATCCAGAAACACCATTTCCATGCATCCCAGTGCTGAGCATAGCCCATGATTGTTTTAAGATGCTCTGAGTTGTTCGGATCAAGTTTAAGATTTTCTGCTATACGAAGTATTATGCTGTGATCAGAACTCATATCTGTACCCATGGTTCCCATGATGTATCCGCATACAACAACAGCAAGTGACGCACCGATGGAGTGGGATGTATTCCATATGGACATTTTTGTAGCTAACTGTGACGGGTGGATCCAAGAGGGGAGAAGCCGTGCACAAGGTGGATATCCTACGCCCTGGAACAATTGGTTGAGGATGATAGTTACAGCCATGACCATTATAAGAACATTAATAAAGTCTATGCCTACATTTTCACCTCCGGTAATCCATTGGCTTATATTTACTCCAAAGCCGAATGCGAGGTTGGATGCGGCACAGAGTAGAAGTCCTATCGCCATGATTACGCGGGCGCTGAAACGGTCAACAACAAAACCATTGATGAATCGGGAAAGACCGTAAACAAGAGAACCAATACCAATAACTATACCGAAACTTGTATTTGAAATACCGTATTGGGCTGTAAGCCCGGGCATTGCAATGGAGAAGTTCTTGCGAACAAAATAATAGATGGCATATCCTACCATCGATACCAGGATCGTGCGCAACTGCCAATTGTTGAATTTTTTGATAGTCGCTTTGTCCCAGCCTTCATAAATGTTTTCTTTAGCCATATGTTAGGTTAGATTTGGTTAGCGGAATTTAATGTATATTAAATGCATGCCACAGCATTCGCGGTGGCATGCATTTTATCTTATATAATATTGTTGGCTTTGCGGGTTGCCTCAATGTCAAGTGCTTCTGCTAAAATCTCTATCGGATTTTTTACAGTATAGCCGGTACTCATCTCAATCTGCCATTTGCATGTTTCGCAATCGGTGGAAACATAATCGGGATTAACATTTCTGATGTTTTCAAACACTTCCGAGCCTATGGCCTGTGAATATTTATAGTTTTCTTTTTTGAAACCGTATGTTCCTGCGATACCGCAACATTGAGAGGGGAGTGCTGTAAACTCCACTCCCGGGATCATTTTAAGAAGCTCTTTGGAATATGTTGCCCAGCCGAGTTTTTGCATGTGGCATGCTGTATGATATGCGACTTTTTTGTGATAGTCTTTCTTAAACACAAGTTTTATCTCGCCTGAATTGATTTTACGGGCGAGGAAAACGGTTGCAAGAAGGATATCATTTTTTACGTCTGCATTGTCAAGACCAAGAAGATGCGGATACTCGTCACGAATTGTGAATATGCATGTAGAACTTGTTCCGAGTACAGGCATACCTTCGTCAACAGCCTGGCGGATTGACTTCAAATTGATGCGGGCATCATGTTTGGCTCTGTCTATTAGTTTATTAGCTATTTTTGCAACGCCACAACATTTTTGTTTTTCAAGAGGAAGAACGCCGTAACCAACTGAATTCATTATCATTACAAAATCCTTGCCTAATCCGGGATTCTGATTGTTTACGTAGCAGCCGTGATAATATGCCACATGCTTCGGGAACTTCTGTTGTTCGCTTTCAGCTTTCTTGAACCAAGGGGCAAAGCGCTTTGTAACATATTCTGGGAAATTACGGTGTTTGTCCACTCCGAGGATATTGTCAAGAGCCAACTTTGCCACCTTTGTTTTAAGAATAGGGTTGACAATAGGTGCAAACGGTGATGCCAATGCTCCCATCACGTCTGTTTCCGCGAGGATATGGTCACGAAGTTTCGGCTTGCTCTTGTCATATTTTATACGGGCACTCTGTATTATATCTCCGATTTTTACATTTGAAGGACACGAGATTTCACATCGTTTGCAGTTTAAACAATATTTGAGTGCTTTGTCATAAAATTCAGGTCCTTTAAGACGGTAGCGCTCTCCGTCCGGTCCGGCAATCTTGGGTCCGGGATAATCCGGATTAACAGCCAGAACAGGGCAGTAGGCAGTACAGATAGTACATTTTATACACTCCTCAAAATCGTTGGCTGATATATTTTGCTGTTGATATTTCATTATTTTATTGTCTTATTCTTATTGATGATTGAAGAGTAAATTACTTTGTTGCAAGATCTGCTGTATACAGCCCTGTGAGCATGGCGCAGCCGGCTCCTGAATCCTCTTCCAGCGAATTGCAATGTCCCAATATGGATCCGGCCGCGTAAAGATTATTGACAGGCATTCCATCTTTGATCGGGTGGAATTCATTGTTGACCTCTACACCGTAAGACATATATGGCTGGGATGCAAAGAAATTTTCAGAATACCATTCATCTCTGTTTGCGGGATACTTGACATCAAGACCGAAGACAGGCTCTTTAAACCCGTTCGGATCTGAAAGTAGACCTTCGCAGAGGTATGAACCTGTAGCTAAAATGTATGCTTCAGCTTCAAGATGATCATCACCAAGATTTGTCGTTACGAGATACTTGACATTGCCACCTTCAATTATACCTTTTGTCACATGATCTCCGAGCAGGAATGTCCCGCCGAGAGATTCAAAATATTGTTCAAGTCGGGTCTGGCTTCTTACGCCCCCCACAGATATTGGGAGAGTCGGGATGCAGTATAGCTCATTCTTTACAAGTTCCCTGAGTCTGTCTATCTGGTTAGAATTATTCAGACCTATGATTGCCGGTATAAGCACAGTCTCGCTCTTTCCGGCAATGGAATTGATTTTGTTTGCCAGTTCCTCTATTGTAGCAGTGTCTATATGCTTTGCCACCGAAATGGTCCGCATATCATAATGTGATTTTCTCAGATTGTTCAGACGTTCAAGATCAATAGTCTCTACTCTTACGGCTACCCCTGATTTGCCGAGATTTTCGGCAAGGAATGACGGGTAGCTTTCAAGAAAACCTTTTAAGTTGATTGCAAGGACTTTATCGAATGGTAATGTTTGGGGATCATTAAACACAGGGAATTCCTTTAGTGTAAGCCATGACGGGCGGATCTCGCCAAAGGGTGTCAGTGTAAAATGATTCTTAACGGACTCTCCATTCAAATTTATTCCTGCTTTTTCAAGAAGTGTTTTGGCATCGTTTGTTAATGCCTGCATCTCTGTTCCGATAATTGAATATGGGTGAGAGGCAGGTAGGCTTTTTGCATCTTCGAGTGGCGTCTCTACCAATTCACCGTTATTATATCCGTAAAGTCCGAATGCTCCGGAACTGAAGTGAAGAGCACTTTGTCCGGACGAAACTATTGCCACTTTCTTATTTTTGCTTGCCAGACGGATACCGGCGGTCAAACCGCAAAGTCCTCCGCCTATGACTATATAATCAAATTTCATTATGCTTCCTTATTTGCGGTTTTAATATTATCTTTATTATTTACGGTAATCTCATTGTCCTTCATACCGCACACTCCTTTGTAAATCCAGGAAGTGAAGTAAGACTCAGCCAATGATCTGCCCCAAGCAACCGGACGAATACCTTTCCACCTTTCCTGCAGGAAAGAGCGAAGGTCATTGAGTGCACGGTCGTTGCCGTATTTTGTCCCTAAAATTGCGGCTGCACGGGATGCACATATTCCTGCCTGACATGTTCCCATTCCCATGCGTGTACGGCGCCGGAGGTTTACAAGATTGTTTACGTGCAATGCATCCATCGCATATTTGATTTCTCCAACCGATACCTGTTCACATTCGCACACGAGTGCGTCGTCCAGTTCTGATCCATATTTGATATTGGTTGAAAGAGAGCCATGTCTTTCCTGAGCGGCCAGCTGTCCGGTGCTCATGGATATGATATGTTTTTTACCCGATTTTTCTATCTCGTTTTGTGGCGCTGATCCCGGAAGCGGATCAATGTGTGTCGTACATTTCGCATCTACGCCTAATTTGCGGCAAACCATATCAGCGGCAGTCTCTGCCATAAGACGGTATGTCATCAGTTTTCCACCGGATATTGTGATGAATCCTTCCGCTCCGTCGCGTGTGGCGTGATCAAGACATACTATGCCACGGCTGATCTTACGTCCTGACGGATCTGAATCATCTGCGATGAGGGGACGTACACCCGCATATGCGCGAAGAATACGTGTCCATGACAGTGAAGGTACAAGCTGGCATCCCTGATTGAGGAGAATGTCTACTTCCTCCTGTGTCACTTCCATATTGTCTACCTGATCGTAGGGGACACGGCTTGATGTCGTTCCGATAAGGGAGATTGTATCTCCGGGAACAAGAATGTCGGCATCTGCGGGTTTACGGCAACGGTTAATTACCATGTTGTTGACGCGATGCCCGAAAATAAGGAGTGCGCCCTTTGCCGGGAACATGTTGATTGTTATGCCGGCTTTCTTTGCAATTCCATGGCTCCAGATTCCACCGGCATTCACTACGATGCGGCTATGGATATCCATTTCTTCACCACTGATGTTGTTTCGTACTTTTACACCTGTTATTCTTCCATTCTCTTGTAAAAGTTCTATAACTTCAGTATATGTCAGTACATCTGCGCCATGTAACCGTGCATCGAGAACGTTTGCGGTAGTTAACCTAAAAGGATCGACTGCTCCGTCCGGAACAGAAACCGCACCGATAATATCTGGGTTTACGGCTGGTTCCATGCGTATCACGTCTTTGGGGTCAAGCTGCTGTGCATTTATCCCGGCCGACAGGCAGGATTCTATAAATGTTTTCTGATAATCAAGATCGTCATCCGGAAGAGTAACGAACAGACCGCCGGTTTCTTCAACGCAGTGTGCGGCTATTTTACGTAATATCATGTTTTCTTTGATACACTCTGTAGCTGATTCATGATCAGTTACTGCATATCGTGCACCGCTGTGTAGCAAACCGTGATTCCTTCCGGTCGCTCCGGCTGTGAAGTCAAGGCGTTCGATAAGCAAAACCTTTAGTCCGCGCTTTGCACAATCTCGTGCAGTACCGGCACCGGTTGCTCCTCCACCTACCACAATCACGTCATAAGTGATTTTTTGAATGTCTTTGTTCATTATTGCTTTTGTCTATTCTGTTATTCCGTTATGGATGAGAGGAGATGAGTAAATATCTTAGGAGAAGAGGATGTGTGATTTTTTTGCAATGTAATTTCTATTTTTTTGAATTTTCAAGGACTTTTAAGACTCTAAGGTCTCTAAAGACATTAAGTACACTAAAAGACTTTAATCCTTTATGCTTATTTATTGTTTTCAGGCCATTAAAAGAACCTTTTATTATTTAACGTCTTGGTAACCTTTATGGTTTTTCTGTCGTCGTCTTTAATGACAGAACGTTTGTTGCATATTTAAAGTCCTTAGAAATTGTTTAAATTTATTTTCGAGGAATTTTGAGAGTTATTTTTGAGCTGGTTCCGCGAGTTGAGAAGGGAGAAACCTATCGGTTTTGACCGACGAAACTTGGCGGAAACAGCCAAAAAGAACCTCAAAATTACCGAAAGAACTATTATATAAAAATTTTCGTAATAAATTTAAACAGTTTCTTAGTGTCTTTAGAGCCTTTAATGACCCTAAAGACCCTAAGAACCTTAGTATGTATTTTTATTTTACAATAAATTTTGAGGTTTCTGTGCCCTGGCGTTTAACGTATACACCGGGAGCAAGGTTGTCGTTGTTGACACGGACACCGTTAAGATTGTAGATCTCTACAGGAGCGTTTGTGTTGTCAATGTTTATATCGTTTACGCCTGATCCGGGTGTTACAAATGCCTTGGGTGTCCATCCGTCGTGGAGAGTCTGTATGCCACCGAAACCAACAACATCACCAGGTTTAACACCATATACAGCTATGTCGAGATATTTTACAGGAAAACCTTTTGGATAAGTTGATGAAGAATATTTTATGCCTGCAAGACAGTTGTATGGTGCACCTGATGTCATCTCTTTGTATGTGCCGTCGCATACATCTGCAAAATCAAATGCTGTCGTTGAAACTGTTCCTTCAAAATTTGGGTTCCAACTTATGCCACTTGTATCTTTTTTATAATTAGCTGCACTGATAGAAGAACAACTTAAAAATGCTTTTACTGTGCAGCCGGCCGGTGCTTTTATTCCAACATAAACACCAGTACAATCATAAAGTTCTGCATCTTCATTTGTTGCACTTGAATTATTACCGGATACATTTATTCTGTCTCCCGTAGCCAAGCAAATATGAAAATTCATAACATTGTTTTCGGCAGGCATCGGTTGCCAGTTTGGAGTGTTTGCATCCGTGCGGGGATAATCCATCTGTGCTGGGACAGTTACTTCAAGATAACCGTTTTTAAAATTATCTGCAGTAACATTAGGTGAAACTGATGTTCCTGTCAATTTTGAAAAATAGTTATTGGGACCGGTCATAGTTGAAGGCCTTACAATCATATCTGATGAATTGTTATTATAGATATTGCTGCTTTCAACTGTTTTGTCTGCCTTCTCCATCGGCATGATGAGTTGTGGTGTGGCCCAACAGTTAAGAGTCTTTGACGCGCTACTGTTGTTTTCATTAAAAGCATCGATATCACTTTTTTCAGGAGTTGTGTAATAGCCGTGATGAGACTGCGCTGCGGCAGTTAACATTGTTCCGCAGGCGGCAAAAATGAGTAAAGATTTTAAATTCATATTGGTTAGATTTTAGATAATTAATAATTATGTTTTTATTTAGTTCATATCAATTTTTAATTCTTTTGGCCTTGTCATAGTCTGTTTGTACACGTTACCCCATTCGTCGGTCACTTCAATCACAAGGGTTGAGGTCGGAGAACTTGTCTGCACGTCAAACAAGTGTGATGTCTGTGTCGGCAACTTACTGCTTGTTGGAGTCTGGCGGTTGTTAAGCATCATACATGGAACGGATATTGTCCATAACGGGTCATAGCCGTTTACTCTTGTAACAGGTAGAGATTTACCGTTTTCTGTTACTTTTATTTTCCATTTTTCATTAAAACAGAAAACATTAATCCGAACCATATTGTCCGAACGTGCTGTGTCGTATCCTTTTAGGAATTTTGCGTCAATTGATGATTTAAGTACTGATTCACTAGTTTTAGGACAGTACTTGGCAGCAGTTATATGGCTATTATTCAAATCGTATGTACGGAATTGGTATGATTTGTCAAAATTTACGGACTTGTAATATGTGCTGAAATCGGTGCCTTTTTTCTCAATTACAAGATATCCTCCTCCCGATCCGTCACCGCAAATATGATTTCCTGCGCGTGTGGTCTGTCCGGATTCCCATAGCCTTCCGGCAGCCGATCCAACATTGTACTCTATGATATCTCCGCTACGGCTGCTGGAGTTGACATGTGCGTGACCGGTAAGAATTGTTACAGAGTATCCGTCCAAACACGCTTTCAAATCACTGAAGTTTGAGAGATTTTCTCTCAAAGAGGGTGTCTGAGAACCGGAAGGAAGTATGGCGGTCTTCCACATCTGTGCGTGCATTCCAAGTATAATAGGAGTCCGTGGATCTACAGTCGCGAGATCTTTCTTCAGCCAAGCTATCTGGTCTGCGGCAACTTGTGTATTGTATGTTCTGTCTCCAAGTGTGCCGTTCTTGCCACCGTCATTGATATATACTATATTGTCAAGCATTATGTAATGTGTGCCTGCAATATTATATGAATAATGTGTAGGACCGAATGATGCGCGGTATCGGTTTTCGGCTTTAAAATCATTGGGCACATATGGATCATTGTCATGGTTTCCCATAGTTGTGAACATTGAGGTGCAGTTTATTCTGCTCAGATACTCTTTTGAACCCTCAAGGTCGATTCCGCCTGTGTCGTACCAGTAAAGGTCGTGGCTTTGATCCCCAAGAGCCATTACATATACATCTTTACCCTGGTTCTTATATTCTGTAATTGTCTTTGTGATATCCGGCAGGAAATTGTCGTGGTACTGTCGCGGCATTTCGCGTACATTGGCAATGTGTACATCTGCCATTCCGATTACAACATAATCGGTTTTATCATTTTTTACCAATTCGAAATTCACTTGATCGGTAACAGCTACAGAGGAGTTTATCTTAGAATAAAACTTTGGCCATATTCCGTCATTTTTTACTGAATATCCGGATGGAACAGAGATGAAGACATTCTGATTTGTTTTAGTGCTTTTCAGGTAATATCTTCCGTCTGTGTCCGTGATAGTTACTTCTGTACCGTCACTCACCACGGCACCCGCAATTGCATATTCTCCACAATATACAACTCCCTTGATATTTGCACCTGTTTTGTCCGGCACCGAGAACGATACTTTGTTGCCGACAGAGGCCTCTGTCGGTTCAAGCCCCTGGATTTCCATGGGCATTATTAGCATTGGTGTAACCCAGCAGTTCAGAGTGCGCGGGGCATTGGTCTTATTATTGTTGAAAGCCTCAATGTCCTCAAGGGTAGGAACCATATAATAGCCATGGTGTTTTTGGGATTTAATCCCAAAAACAACCATGCTACTCAATATTATTGCTACGATGTGCTTTTTCATGAATTATAATTATTTCATGTCGCAGGTAAGCTGTTTGGGACGAGTCATAGTCTCTTTGTATGTTTTGCCCCATTCGTCAGTAACTTCAATCTCAAGTGTAGATGTTGCGGATGAAGCCTTTACGTCAAAGATGTGTGATGTAAGAGACGGGAGTTTGCCGCTTGTAACAGACTGGCGGTTGTCAAGAAGTTTACATGGTACGGAGATTATCCACAGTGGGTCGTATGCATCTTTACGAGTCGTTGCTAACGTTTTGCCGTTCTCCGTCACTTTTATTTTCCATCGTTCGTTAAAACCGAATACATTGATACGGACTATATTGTCGCTTCTTTTGTTTTTGTAGTCATCCATAGAGTCACCTAAAGAATTTATAATCAGGTTATCTGTGGATTTAGGACAATATTTTTCAGCTGTAATATGACAATTATTCAGATCGTATGTTCTGAATTGGTAATCCTTATCATAGCCAATACATTTGTAATATGCGCTGAAGCCAGTTCCGTTGAACTCCATTACAAAATATCCGCCACCGGATCCATCTCCGCATATGTGGTTTTTACCAAGAAAGTCCTGTCCCGACTCCCAAAGACGTCCCGCACCTGAACCGATATTATATTCCACTATTGATCCGCTGCGGTTGCTGGTGTTGACATGTGCATGTCCAGTGAGGAATGTGACTCTATATCCCGATAGGGCAGCAATAACGTCTGCATTGTTTTTAAGGCTTGTGCGTAAAGTGGGTGTTGTACCTCCCTGAAGAAGTGCCGTCCTCCACAGCGGAGAGTGCATACATATGACAATAGGAGTTGACTTTGACACATTTTTAAGATCATTTTTAAGCCAATTCATCTGTTCTGTAGTTATTCTGGTTTCGTATTCTCGGTCTCCGAGTGTGCCTTGTGCGCCACCTGCATTTGTGTATACGATATCATCAAGAGTAATATAGTGTGTTCCTGCTATATTGAACGAGTAATGGGTAGGCCCGTATGTAGCACGGAAACGAGTCTCGGCCAGATAGTCGTCAGCATAATACGGGTCATTGTCATGGTTACCCATTGTGCTGAAGAATGCGTCCGCTTCAAGTTTGTTAAAATAGCTTTTTGTCCCGTCTATGTCAACACCGCCTTTGTCATACCAATACAAGTCGTGGCTCTGGTCTCCCATTGTAAGTATGTACACATCTTTACCGGCTGCCTTGTAATCACGTATGGTCTTGTTGATATCCGGCAGATAGTTGTCTGTAAACTGGCGAAGAGTCTGGCGCACATTCGCGATATGTATATCAGCTATGCCGATCACTACATAATCTTTTTTGTCATACGGCAACAACTCGAAGTTTATCTGATCAACAGTGTTTTTGTCTGTGGAGGTCTTTCCATAGAACTGGGGCCAAAGTCCATCTTTTTTTACTGTATAACCGGATGGGAATGATACGAATACGCTTCCGTGCCGTTTGGTGCTGTTAATATAATAACGGCCGTCTTCGTCTGTTTTTGTAACAACGTCACCGTCGCTTACAACAACATCTTTTACCGCTTTTGTGCCGCAGTAAACAACGCCTTTGATATTATAGCCGTCTTTATCCGGGACATCAAAAGATACATCTTTGTCGTCCGGAGTAGGTGTAGGTGTGGGAGTTGGCTCCTGTGTCGGATTATCGTTTTTTTCGCCGCAAGATGTAATTAGAGGCATGCTCAGACTGACAGCTATCAGCAGCAACCAGCCTTTAAGAAAGGTAAGTTTCATGTTTATAAATTTTGTAGGTTTGTTGTTTTTAAACTCAATTAAGTATATTGTGACACGTATAAATGAGTTCCTATAATTAAAAGCAAATGTAATCAAATTTGTAATTTCTTGCAATATTTTTTAGATGTTTTTTGGCGTACTCCCTAATTTTAAGCGGGAATATTAAAAACTTATCTTTTTTTTATGAATTAAATTATTTAAATGTTAATTTTGGGCAGTAAACTTGTTTGTCAGTTTCTAAACTGTTTTCAAACTATTTTGCTATATCATGACTAAAGAGGAAAGACATAATCTAATTATTCAGACTTTGTATCGTCAGCAATCGGCATCGGTGGGGGAGCTGTCGGAGCTTCTTGAGGTGTCTGCCGTGACAATACGAAAGGATCTATCTGAACTTGAAACGCTCAAAAAACTGTATCGCAGTCATGGGAATGCGATACTTATCAATCCGTATATTGCCAATCGAACAATAAGTGAGAAAGCAAAACTGTCGAGCAATGAGAAAAATCTGATAGGGCACTATGCGGCAAGTCTTATTACGAGAGATGATTCTATAATTATCGCTTCCGGAACTTCAGTTTTGGCTTTGGCCAACAATATAGAGCCGATACATCATCTTACAGTTGTTACGTCTTCTCTGAATGTTGCCGAGACTCTTGGCGTAAATGAAAAGATAGATTTGATCCAACTCGGAGGATCTGTTAGGCCGAGCAGCCTTTCAACTGTAGGAAGAGCAGCGGAAAGCCAGCTGAAAGAAATATCCTGTAGTAAGTTGTTTATGGGCGTTGACGGTTTTGATCCTTGCCATGGAATTTCCAACACGGATATTCGGGAAGCGGATCTTATACGCTTTATGATGCAGGCAGCTCAGCAGACCATTGTGCTTGCCGACAGTACAAAGTTTGGCAGAAGAGGGTTTGCGAAAATTGCAAGTCTTGATGACGTTGATATGCTGATTACTGATTCTCGATTGTCAGACAAGGCTGCGTCGGCATTGGAGGAGATGGGTGTGGATCTCAGAATAGTCGGCGGTGTATAGATTGTTTTTTGTACATAATTAATATAAGCAGATATTATCATGAAAACTAAATTATTTTTTTCGGGACTTTTTCTTGTCGGTTGCGCTGTGTTGACGCAGGCGGCCGCTCCCAAGGTAATTGCTCATCGCGGCTATTGGAATACGCCCGGTTCCGCTCAGAATTCTATACGTTCTCTTGTAAAAGCGGATTCGGTAGGATGTTATGCTTCGGAGTTTGATGTGTGGATGACTCCAGACAGTGTTTTGATCGTTAATCATGACCCGACAATCAATGGTGTAGAGATTCAGCGCACTCCTTCATCTGAGGTTTTGAAACAGAAGCTTGCCAATGGGGAGTATGTGCCCACTCTTGAACAGTATTTTCAGGCTGCTCAGAAATTGAAAACACGCCTTGTGCTTGAACTTAAGACTCATGACAGCCGTAAGCAGGAGGCTGCTGCGGTGAAAAAAACGCTTAAACTTGCAAAGAAATATGGTCTTGAGGACAGGCTTGATTATATAGTTTTTTCCAAGGATGCGTTTAAAGGATATGTGAAAGCAGCTCCTAAAATCAACAAGGTTTATTTCCTGAATGGCGATTATGTTCCCGCTCAGGTCAAGTATGCAAAGGGTGCTGGTATAGATTATTCTATTAAGGTTATGAAAAAACATCCCGAGTGGATTGATGAATGTCACAAACTCGGTCTTGAGGTCAATGTCTGGACTGTGAATGAACCGGAAGATATGCAGTGGTGCATTGACAGAGGAGTAGATTATATTACCACCAACGAGCCGGAATTGCTTCAGAAGATGCTTAAGAAATAATGCAAGATTTGTAGTTTCTTAATTATATTTAAAATCCCGATTTAATCGGGATTTTTTTTATTTTACCATATTTTGGTATTATCTTTGCTATCAGTTAAGTATGAATATGATGTTGTTGAAACATATAATGGCTTCTGTGCCTGCTTACACAATATGAAAATTAACAAAATATTATTACTCTCTTTTATATTATTGACCGGTGTATTATCCGGTTGCGGAGATCCTGAGAAAGAACCCCAGGTCGGAACTGAGGTTACAAATGTTACGCTTATATATGCAGTGAACCACAATAATCTTGCATCTGATTTAATTCAGAACAGAAATCAGATTCTGAATGCTGCCTCCTCTTTCAATCCGATAACAGACAAAGTGTTGCTTTACAGTTATGAGAGTGGGGGATGCACACTAAAGGAACTTATTTATGGCTCTTCCGGGCCGGAATTTAATGTAATAAAAAACTATGAAAAGGGTGTACTGTCTACGACACCAGACAGGATAACAGAGGTAATTGAATATGTGGCTGCCGCCTATCCGGCATGCGATAAGACTCTTTTTTTATGGGGGCACGGTCTGGGTCCGGTGAATCCGTCAAAATATTCCCATCTTCCTGCAGATCCTGTGCAGAAATCGAGTCTGAGGAGTACTAAAGATGATATTTTATTTTCGTTTGGAGGAGAATATATTGATGATATCTCCGGGAAAATGGATTATATTGATCTTGACAAGTTGTCCGAATCGATACCTTCCGGTATGTTCCGTACCATATGGTTTGACTGTTGCTATATGTCTTCAATTGAGGTGGCATATCAGCTGCGCAATAAATGTCGCTATTTTGTAGCATATCCTACTGAAATATATCGGGATGGATTGCCGTATCATAAGGTGCTTCCATATACTGTCGGGGAAACACCGGATCTTGTTTACACTGCAAAGGAGTTATTTGATTTGTATAATACCAAAGGTTATGCTGTTACTGTATCTGTAATGGATCTGTCTAAAATTGAACAGTTTGCTGAATCGGTAAAGGATTACGTCTCAAAACTTGAGAAAGAACCTGACTTTACGAATATTGTGAATTATTCCCGTCTTACGATGCCTCGTCCAAATTCATCAGTCAAGCATCCTTATTATGATCTGATCGGATGGTTGAGAAAGGGTGCCGATAACAGCCCTGAACTGAGATCCAAATTTAATGCGTTAAAATCAGCATATAACAATATGATGATATACACGGCTTCCGGGACAAGGGATTTTAATGGTCATATTATTGATCCTGAAGGTTATTTCGGTATCAGTTTTTATCCATATAACAATGATAATTCACAGCGTGACAACTACTATCACAAACTCGATTGGTGGCAAGACGTAGCCTGTCATTATGGCTGGCTTAAGTAAAGCATCTGTATGTGGAAATACAAAATTATAGTGTCATTGATGCGTGTCTAAATTTTATTAATGTATAATACCTTTATTACTTTCTTATGATCTTATTGCAGACGGATATTCCGGTAGTTCCGATTCCTGAAACAATTCAGGATACTACTTCTTGGTTTTCAGAACTTAAAGGCCTTGGATTTGACGAGGCCATTACAAAGATTGCAAACGGCCTTGTTAGTTTCGGCTTTAAATTATTGATTGCCATTTTTGTATTTTACTTAGGCAGGTTTATTATACGTAAGTTGTATAAAGGTACTTTAAATGTCATGACAAAACGAAGGATGGATCCTTCTCTTACAACTTTTGTTTTGTCTTTGATAAAGATGGTTCTCTATTTTATTTTGATAATTACCATAATTGGTATTTTAGGAATAGAGACCAGTAGTTTTCTTGCATTGTTTGCCTCTGCCGGTGTCGCTATAGGTATGGCATTGAGCGGAACATTGCAGAACTTTGCAGGAGGGGTATTGATTCTTCTACTTAAACCGTACAAAGTTGGAGACTATATTGAGACTCAAGGTTATTCCGGCACAGTTAAATCCATCCAGTTGTTCTCAACCGTCATTAATACCGTTGACAATAAGGCTATTATTATTCCAAACGGAGGTCTGTCAACAGGAACTATTAATAATTATTCTCTTGAAAGCTATCGTAGGGTTGACTGGAATATTGGCCTTTCTTACGATACAGATTATGCAAAGGCGAAGGAAGCAATTCTTGCAATGCTTTTTGAAGACGATAGAATTGTAAAGGAATATATAGAAGATGATAAGGATTATGTAGATAATGTAGATTCGTATGATGATGGAAATGCGGAATCAGAGAAGGAAAAGAATCATAATGTATTTTCTAAAGTAAAAAGAAAGGTTAAGCATCGTAAGACGGCTATTCACCAAAGCCTTACAGAGGATATTGTTATGAACGCTGCTATACCTCAGAAATTAAATCGTGCTCCGTTTGTAGGCCTTAGCGAAATGGGTGATTCAAGTATTACTATCACTGTTAGAGCCTGGACTCATTCATCAAATTATTGGCCTTTGTTCTTCCATTTTAATGAGCGTTTTTATAAGGAATTGCCGGAGAAAGGATTCTCTTTCCCGTTCCCTCAGCTCGATGTCCATTTAAATAGCATGAATAATAATTGATTCTTAAATATCAATTCGTGTTAAATTCAAACTCTCTAAGATGCTGACAGATGAAGATCGCATAAGATATTCACGTATGATATCCGTGCAGGAGATTGGTACAGAAGGAGTTGTCCGTTTAAAAAACGCCCGTGTATTGATTGTTGGTGCAGGTGCTCTCGGGTCTCTTTGTGCCATGTATCTTGCCGGAACGGGAGTAGGAGAGCTTACTGTCACTGATTTTGACACAATAGATATATCAAATCTTCCACGTCAGTTGTTTTATACCACATGCGAGACGGGTGAATATAAGGCCAGGATTCTTGAAGGAAGGATGACTGCATTGAATCCCGATTGTAAAGTCACTGCTCTTACGAATATGGTTACTGTCGGCAATGCCGAAAAACTGTTTAAGGATTACGATTTTATTGTTGATGCAACTGACAATCCGGCTTCAAAATATAATACAGACAAAGTCTGTCAGAAACTTGGCAAACATTATTGTATTGGAGGGGTATCCGGCTTCAGAGGTCAGGTGATGAGCAGTGGCCCTGGTTATGTGTCTTACTCAGATGTTTTTTCTCCCGAAGGTGTGTGTGCCGGTATTACTCCATGCAGCGTATCAGGTGTCGTGGGGCCTGCCGCCGGGGTTATTTCCTGTATACAGGCTTCAGAAGCAATAAAGCATATCACCGGTACCGGTGATATGCTTTACAATAAGTTGTATTCTATAGATCTGGCTACGATGCAAAGCAACCTGTTTATCCACAGTGCCAATATTTCCTGACTTCTGCAAGCATCAGCTCTCTATTGTCTCCAATTTTGCTGCGTAAATCAGAGTCCTTGAAACTGCGTAGATCCTTAATAATGCCATTGATCATATTGGGATGGAAGATATCGCTCTTTTCAAAAAGTTTTCTGTCTTTTTCAAGAGCTTCTGCGGATGCTTCGCAGCTATCCGGTAATCCTTTAAGATCTGCAACCTTCTTGTTGTTTTCTTCATTGTGGATATTGACACTGACATATAGCTCGTCAGCTCTGCGGAGAGCATCTTTCATTTCGAATCCATCCCGGGCGGCCACACACATGGCGGCCATTAGAAGATAGATATCCGCAGATCCGTCAGCACTTCTGAGTTCGACAGTTTGTTTGTCAGGAATTGTAATATATGGTTTCTCCAACGGGTTGACCTGGCTGCACATCTCTTTTTCTCCTGTCCATCCTAATGGAACGCGGATAAGTACAGACCTGTTTCTGTCTCCCCAGCATATCGATGTCGGAGCTTCCTGATGCGGAACAAGTCGAAAATAGCTCGTCGGCACCTTATTGCCGAATGCTGTTATTGCTTCAGCATGTTCAAGTATCCCGACAATAGCTTTCTTTGCAGTTTCGCTTAGTGAACCATCTGTATTCATCATCATGTTTTTATTTCCATCCATGATTTTAAAATGAATGTGGAGCCCGCTACCGGCTTTGCCGGCTGTGATTTTGGGTGCAAAAGTCACATCATACCCTTTTTTCATACCCAGATTTCGGATTATCCATTTTGCAAGCATCAGGTTGTCTGCTGCCTGCTGAGCCGGTATCGGAAGAAACTCAATCTCGTTCTGTTCGTAAGTCTTGCCATTAATGGTGAAGTTTCCTACTTCATTATGTCCGTATTTTATTTGGCCTCCTGCTTGGGCTATCAGACTCATACACTCCATTCTGAAGTCATTGAATTTCGCAAACGGAGCAGATTCGTGATATCCTTTCTGGTCTGTAGCAGAAAACAGAGAAGTGTCGTCAGCGATAACATAGTATTCCAGTTCTCCCATGGCATAAAATTCCATTCCTGTGGTTTCACGGAAAGACTTGCATGCTTTATGAAGAGTGAATTCCGGTGATGAGGGCATTGGTTCTCCGTCTTTGTTAAAGAACGAAGCAAGCATTGTTAGTGTAGGTATCTCGGCAAAAGGATCTACAAAAGCTGTGGAATACCTTGGAATTACGTATAGGTCACTATTTCCGGCTTCGATGAACGGGAAAAGGCTTGAACCATCCACACGCTCACCAAACGTGAGGATTGTTTCAAGATACTCCTGAGAATTTATTACAAAATTCAAGGTCTTCAGTCGATTGTCATTAGCCGGATACATAAAATTAACCATCCGTATCCCATTTTCTTTGATAAAACGAATTATATCAATTTTGCAAAATTGATCGGGAGATTTACCTAAGTATTGCACCACTTTGTTGGGGCATAGTGTTACAGAATCATTCATTTCAATCAATTGGTATTAGATAAAACATATTTATTCACACTATAATGGTGAAATTAAGTAAGTGTTCAAATTTGAATACTTACTTATTATGAGCAAAGATATAAAATTTATTGATTAGAAACTAATTCACATAGTAAACTCTTACCTGGCCAATCGGCAGTTTGCCTACAAGATAAAGCGGGATATGTTCAGATCCGGTTGATATCCAAGAATCCATATCATCGCTTGACTTCTTTTTCCCATCTGTCGTGAAATTGAATTGTATGTGAAATGCCTCACGGTGTGTGCCATTGCGCAGCTGAATCCGTTCTTTCCCCAGATTGCGGATAGTTATGGTTTCTGATTTGGATCCGGAGAATACGGTTGCCTTAATCTCTTTGCCTGGCGCGAGGGATGAATAATTGATTTGTCGGAGGTAATAAAACACAGAGAGCATATCGTAGACCGGTCCGGATGCTGTAAGTGTTTTTGAAGATTCACTTATTTCACCTTTCTCATTCTTTTTGAATCTGTTACATATTCCTGTTACCGTACTTCCGGAGTATTTGTATGTAACGTCATCAAGCCCGTATTTACCCTTTTCATGTGCAATCTTTATGTAGCGCAAGGGTTTTAGATCTGATATCCGTAGAGTCCCTTTTAGGGTGTCTCTTACCTGGTAAAATTTGTCTGCCCATGGTTTTGTTTTAGCGGCAAGCATCAGATTATAGTTGTCTCCGTTATTTCGCAATGATAATGTGGCTTCACCGGCATCCTTGTGAATAATACCCCATTTGTAGGTGATGACATAGTGAAGATCCTCGTTTTTAAATGTTCCTGCAGATGTGTTGAAAATGATATTAGACAATATCGACAGTATAATAACAATGTGCTTTCTCATAAAACAATAGTTTCTTAAAAAACGGGAATACTTAAAGAAAAGTACTCCCGTTTATCAAATTAAGGTTTCAGTCTTGAAACATTTTAGTAATATTTTTCCAACTCCTGTTCAAGTTGGGTCTCGCGGTGTACTCCAACACTCCGCCATTTTGTCTCGCCATCCTTGAAGATCATAAGTGTCGGAACCGAACGCACGTTATATTTTACGGCGAGATCTTGGTTTTTATCGATGTCAATTTTTATTATCCGAGCCTTGTCTCCTATTTTTGCATGAAGGTCTTCAAGTATCGGATGCATCATCTGACACGGTCCACACCATGTTGCAAAGAAATCAACGAGAACAGGTTTTTCTGATTTGATGATATCTTCAAAATTTTCCATAGTTTCAATATTTAATTTTAATTTTTAAAAACAAGCTGATCATCCTCCCTGTCAATAATGATGGGATGCTCTCTGTCGACTTTTTGTGCTAGAATATCTTTTGACAGCTGATTTAGCACAAGTCTTTGGATTGTTCGTTTCACTGGACGTGCCCCAAATTCCGGATCATAGCCATCTTCGGCAAGCAGGTCAAGTGCATCTTTTGTGATGTCAAGTGTAATGCCATTGGATGCAAGCATTTTCTTAACGCTGCTGACCTGAAGTTCAACGATCTTGAGTATCTCCTTTTTGTCAAGAGGAGTAAACATTACAGTCTCATCAATACGATTTAGGAATTCCGGTCTGATTATCTGTTTCAGACGTTCCATCACGTCTTGTTTTGTTGATAATATTATATTCTGTTTCTCATCTTCTTTCTTGTCGTTGAAACCATCAAAATTCTGACGAATGATATCTGACCCCATATTGGATGTCATTATGATAATAGTATTTTTGAAATTGATGAAACGTCCTTTGTTGTCTGTTAGACGTCCGTCATCAAGAACTTGAAGAAGAATATTGAACACATCCGGATTAGCTTTCTCTATCTCATCGAACAATACGACACTGTAAGGCTTACGTCGTACTGCCTCTGTCAATTGTCCACCCTCTTCGTATCCAACATATCCCGGAGGCGCTCCTACAAGTCGGGAAACGCTATGCTTTTCCATATATTCCGACATGTCAATACGTGTCATCATGTCTTCGTCATCAAAAAGATATTCGGCCAAGGCTTTGGCAAGTTCAGTTTTACCTACTCCTGTGGTTCCAAGGAAAATAAATGATCCTATTGGTCTTCGTGGGTCGTTAAGTCCGGCTCTTGAACGTCTTACGGCATCAGATACAGCTTTGATAGCTTCTTCCTGACCTACAACACGATGGTGAAGCTCTTCTTCGAGATGCAATAGTTTTTCCTTTTCACTTTGAGCCATTTTTTTGACGGGAATACCGGTCCAGCGGCTAACAACCTCTGCAATGTCTTCAGCGTCAACTTCTTCTTTAATCATGGCCCCTTCTCCCTGAAGTTCTTTTAACTTCTTCTGGATGGCTATGTTCTCATCTTCTTTTTGTTTGATGCTTGAATACCTGATTTCTGCGACTTTTGCATAATTGCCTTCACGTTCAGCTTTGTCAGCTTCATAGTTTAGCTGTTCGATATCAATCTTATTTTGTTGTATTTTATTGATCTCATTTTTCTCGGCCTGCCATTTGGCACGTAAAGCCTTTTCTGTGTCACGCAAATTTGCAAGCTCCTCATCTATCTCTTTCAGTTTGTATTCATCATTCTCTCGTTTGATGGCTTCACGCTCAATCTCAAGTTGTTTTATCTTTCTTGATGCTTCGTCGAGAGCTTGTGGCTGTGAATCCATTTCTAGTCTGAGCTTAGATGCGGCTTCATCTATAAGATCAATTGCTTTGTCCGGAAGAAAACGATCCGTTATGTAGCGGACGCTCAGTTGAACGGCAGCAATAATGGCTTCGTCTTTGATCCTGACTTTATGGTGATTTTCATAGCGCTCTTTTAAACCACGTAAAATGGAAATGGCAGACATTTCATCCGGTTCATCAACCATTACTTTCTGGAATCTTCTTTCAAGAGCTTTATCTTTCTCGAAATATTTCTGATATTCATCAAGTGTGGTGGCTCCGATTGACCGAAGTTCTCCACGGGCAAGAGCCGGCTTAAGAATATTTGCGGCATCCATTGCGCCTTCTCCTTTACCTGCACCTACAAGTGTATGAATTTCATCAATAAAAAGAATGATTTCTCCGTCGCTTTGTGTTACTTCATTGACTATCGCCTTAAGCCTTTCTTCAAACTCTCCTTTATATTTGGCACCTGCTACAAGCGCTCCCATATCAAGTGAGTATATCTGTTTTGACTTTAGATTTTCAGGGACATCTCCTCTGACAATACGCATTGCGAGACCCTCGGCTATGGCTGTTTTACCGGTACCGGGTTCCCCAACTAACATCGGATTGTTTTTAGTACGTCTCGACAGTATCTGAAGAACACGACGAATCTCCTCATCTCGACCAATTACCGGATCAAGCTTTCCGTTACGTGCTCTGTCATTGAGATTAATAGCATATTTACTTAGTGCCTGGTAACTTTCTTCAGCATTTTGGTCTTTAACATTATTGCCCTTTCTCAGTTCGTTTATAGCGGATTTGAGACCGTCTTCTGTAATACCATTATCTTTTAGAATCTGTGATGCTTTTGATCTTATGAGTAATATCCCCATAATCATGGCTTCAACAGATACATATTGATCTCCACTCTTTTTAGAAAATTCTACCGCCTTCTGAAGAGCATCGTTAGATTCCCGGCTAAGAAATACCTCGCCACCGCTTACTCTGGGTAATGACTGTATAGTCTGGTCAATCGACATTTTTACACCGTTAAGATTTGCCCCTAACTTCTGAAAAATGAAATTGACTATGGTTTCGCTTTCGGATATTATAGCTTTAAGGAGATGTACAGGTTCAATTTGCTGTTGACCGGCTTCTTTTGTATAGTCTATTGCTTTCTGTACAATCTCTTGCGATTTAATAGTGAAATTGTTAAAGTTCATGTTTATGATAATTCAGTATTATTTTCATTTTTTATAAATATAACACTTAACCACGGAGGAGAGTTCAAAGAAATTTTCCATAATCATTGGCAATTAAATTTAAACAGTTTCTGACTCATATTCGATAACAAGGATGTGAATTTATTAAATTATGATTATATTTGCAATTGTAGAATATAACGATGTATGTTACTATTTTATATATATTCTTTTTGAATTTTGTATATATTGACTTATAATTGGAATCAATATTTAAAACAGTTTTATAATGAGTAAACCTTATGTAATCGGAATGGATATGGGTGGTACCAACACCGTATTCGGAATAGTTGATGCACGCGGGCATGTTATAGCCAGTGATTCAATTAAAACCATGAAACATGCAAAGTTTGAGGACTATGTGGCAGATTTATATGATTCCGTAATGCATCTGTTACGTGCAAATGACGCAGAAGACAAAATACAGGGAATAGGTATTGGCGCCCCTAATGCAAACTATTATACCGGTGAAATTGTAAATGCCGCGAATTTGCCTTGGGGAGATCTTGTACCCCTTGCCGAGGAAATCAGTAAAGCTTTCGATGGTATTCCTGTTGGCGTGACTAATGATGCCAATGCGGCAGCACTTGGAGAGATGACTTATGGGGTAGCCCGAGGTATGAAAGATTTTATTATGATTACACTTGGGACAGGTGTCGGTTCCGGTATTGTTGTAAATGGTCAGGTCGTATACGGACATGACGGTAATGCCGGTGAGTTAGGTCACTTGATTGTAAAACGTACTAATGGAAGGGTTTGCGGATGTGGCAGAACCGGATGCTTGGAGACTTATTGCTCGGCAACAGGTGTCGCCCGTACAGCGAGAGAGTTTTTGGAGATAAGAACAGAACCCTCAACGCTTCGCAATCTTCAGATAGAAGACATCACATCAAAGGATGTGTATGATGCGGCAATTGCTGGAGATAAATTAGCGAAGGATATTTTCGATTACACCGGAAAGATTCTTGGAGAGGCCATGGCGGATATGGTGACATTCTCAAGCCCACAGGCATTTGTGCTTTTCGGAGGTTTGACTAAGAGCGGGGATTTACTGATGAAGCCTCTTAAGGAAGCGTTTGAAAAGAGTTTAATGCCTGTTTTTAAAGGTAAAGTAAAAATTCTGGTATCTGAACTTAAGGAGAGCGATGCAGCTGTTCTTGGCGCTTCTGCCCTTGGATGGGAGGCTAAATATAATTATCAGAATAATTCTAAACCTTCAGATATTCCTTCGATGTCGGAGAATTGAGTATTTACATAGATATATCTCAAAAATGCAGTATCTACCAAGAGTTGTACGGCATTTTATTTATTTGAAATAAGTAGGTGCTCAAATTTAATTTATACTTAATGCGAGTTTATTTTGAGGCGGTTACGGTGCGAAGGTAAGGAGCATATACGTATATGCAGTTGAGCGACAATCCGTAAGCGGCCATAAAAGCCGAATAAGTATAAAAGATTAAAAGACTCTACTATCTTTAAATTTAATAATAACTTATATTATTAACTGTACTTATTGTATAATGTCTAATGAAAAATAATTTTCGCTCGAAATTGTTTATTATTGCAATCGCTGTTTTCTCTTTTGTTAATTTACAGACTTATGCACAAAAAGCTGTAAATTCTGCTGACTGTAAAAATAATTCAACTTTTACATTATATCAGTTGCCATCGGTTGCTGATGATCATGGAGATTCATATGTAATTGTTACAAAGAATAATAAAGTTATTGCTATTGATGGAGGAAAGGTTGCGGAGACAAACTTTTTAAGAGGATTTTTGGCTGCTTTGGGCAATCATGTTGATACCTGGATTGTAACGCACCCTCACGGTGATCACGTTGGTGCAATGGCAAACATCCTCGAAAACCCTATGGGTCTTAAGGTTGATAAAGTATACCATTCAAGATTCACACCTGAACAGTTTGATCCGACACATGATGAGGCTATTTTAGGCAGATTCTATTCGGATCTTGATTCTCTTAGTGCAGCCAAGGTGTTGGCAGTTACAGACTGCGAGCCTGGAATGCAGTTTGAAATTGATGGAGTCAATTTCAAAATACTGTCTAAGCGCAATCCGGAGATTAAAAACAATTTTGTGAATAATTCGTCGATGGCTTTTAAATTTTGGGATGAACATAAGTCCATTGTGAACCTTGGAGATCTTGGCGTGGAAGGCGGTAATAAACTTTTAGCTTCAAAATACAAAAAAGACCTTGATTGCGACTATCTTAAGATGCCTCATCACGGACAGAATTGCTGCGATGAGAAATTCTTTAAAAGTTTTAATTTTAAGGCATGTTTATGGCCTACGCCAACATGGCTTTGGACAAACACAAAGAGAGGTGGAGAGCCTGGCAAAGGTCCCTGGACAACTCTTGAAACGCGTCGTTGGATAAAGGAGAAAGGGATAACTGAAAATTATGTGATGGCTGATGGCCTCCAGATAATCAGATAAATATAGTGAATATTATTATATCTAAAAAATACCGACAGATTTGTCTGCCGGTATTTTTTATTTACATTCCTGTTATTTTGCATAGTCCGGATTAAGCTGAATCCGTGGATAAAATCCTAAAAATTCTTAAGCTCTTTATATAGTCTATGAACCGGTAGTCCCATTACATTATAGAAACTACCTTTTATCCATTCAACGGCTACGCTTCCAATCCATTCCTGTATTCCATAGGCTCCTGCTTTATCAAGAGGTGTGAAATTTTCTATATAGTAGTTGATTTCATCATCGGTTAGATCTCCGAATTTTACTTCTGTTGTAGAAGAAAATGAAGTCCGTTGAGTTGTGGTGGTTATACATACTCCTGTAATTACTTTATGAATCCCACCGGATAACTCACGAAGCATTTCAAATGCTTCTTCAGTATTTCGAGGTTTCCCAAAAATCTTATTATCCTTGATAACAAGAGTGTCGGCTGTTATAAGCAGTTCATCATCCTTGATGTCTTTTATATAAGCGTCAGATTTTTTATTGGCAAGGTAAAGTGGGACTTCTGAGCGAGACATATCTTCAGGATAGTTTTCATCAATGCCCCCTAATGATATGCAATGAAAAGGGATTCTCAATGTTTTGAGCAATTCACGTCTCCTTGGAGATTTACTTGCAAGTAAAATATTATATTTCAATATATTGTTTAGAGCGTTCATATCATGTATTTATTATTTTATCACCATCCGAATGCATGATCCTCATGCATCCATTCGCCTTTGGCTTTCATTACTTGTTCCAAAACATCGCGGACGCATCCGTAGCCGCCGTCAAATCTTGAAACATATAAGGCGGTTTCTCTTGCTTCCCATGCGGCGTCTCTCGGCGCACATGGAAGACCGCATATGCGCATGCATTTAAGATCAGGTATATCATCTCCAATATATACTACTTCTTTCGGGTTGAGACCCTCTTTTTTTATCCACTCTTTGAAAATATCTATCTTGTAACTTGCTTTAAGATAAATGTCTTTTACACCTAATGAGGAAAATCGTTTTTTTACTGAAATTGAGTCTCCTCCGGTTATAATAGCCATTTTGTATCCAAGTTTTGCTGCCAACTGAAGTGCATAGCCATCTTTTATGTTTGCCATCCGCAATGGATATCCATCATCAGATAATGGTATAACTGATGGAGAGAGAACGCCGTCGACATCAAATACAAATGCCTTTATTTTTGTCAGATCGTAATTTATACCGGACATAGTAGTTGTATTATTTGGATTTAGAAGTTCTTTGTATCGATTTGCTTAATATTGAATATATCTCCTGTAACTCAGGATATTTGTCCAACATTGATAGATGTGTGGACATAATATTTATGTCATTTCGGATTGCTGGCCCTGTCTGTACAGAGTATGGGTTACCTGACACTTCTGCCTTTCTTACGCTCTCTTCTATAAGCGGTGTTATAACTGAAAATGGAAGTCCCTCCTCTTGAAGTATTTCGTTCGCGACACCCCAAAGGTGGTTGACGAAGTTACAGGAGAACACCGAGGCGATATGAATAATCTTTCTTTTATGCGAGTCTGCAGTATAAACATGATTACTTATATGTCCTGCAATCTCTTTTAATATACATTCTGTTTTAATGTCTACACCCTCTATAAAGAAAGGTATCTTTGTATAATCAAGTTCTATGTTTTTAGAAAATGTCTGTAGGGGGTAAAATACACCATATTTGCGATCTTCCATTTGCAGTACATCTATAGATGTACTGCCAGACGTGTGTGCGACGATGGCATTCGTCGAACCTATTCTGTCTGACACTTCACTGATTGCATCATCTTTTACAGATATTATTATCACGTCCGCATTTCTGTCCAATCCATCTAATGTATGAGGGTTGATCATATTTACTTCAAAATCAGAAAGAGCTTTATATAAATGGGTCGCTACATTTCCTCTTCCGATAATATTAATATGTTTGTTTTTCGCCACGAGCTTATATTATTATTTAATTGCTTTTAGTTGTAATATGTAGATATGTGTTGTTTGCTTTACAGCAGTTTGGAGACATTATTTTATATTCTGGGAAGTGACAGCTCATTTCCTTTTACAAATTTACTTAATTCCTTATTTAAATACATATTATCGCATTTTAAAATCTGCTCTTGGATACTTAGTGCCACATGTCCCATAGTGTTCCTTAAATTAACTTCCACGCAAGGATGAATGCATCCTTTTTCTGTCAGAAACATATCAATACCCAACGGCAATGTTAATCCGTCTAATTGAAATTCTGCAAAGTATTTTTCAATCAATTTTTGCTGGTAGATAACCAACATGTCAAGTACATAGTCGGATGTTGTTTCACTTATCCCGGAGTATTTGCAAATTAGATGTTTGATTCTGTTCTTCAAATTATCTGATGTATCGACAATACTCGAATGGTATTTACCTCTTGACGAAACGTTAAACATCCCGTATCCGATAAATTCCGCTCCGATTGAGCCCAGTTGCCACTCCGTGCTGAAGTCAGCTACCCGGTTATAGGCTTTTTCCATTACAACATATCCTTGTTTTCTTATTATGCCTGATGCCCATTGTTTAACCTGTGTGGCGTTGAGTTCATCCGTAAAGATTAATCCTCTGCCGGAACTGCTCCAAGGTGCTTTTACATAAATATTACCGTATGTTTCATAAAAAGAGATTACATGGTCGATTCTGTCGGTGGCAATAATTTCATCAAATTCACTGAATATATTTTTTAATTCCTGCAAAGAACTATGATTGAACAACGATGAGTTTAATTTAACTAAATTTTTCTCCGTGTATTCAAAATTTGAAATTATTTCCCTTAACAGTCTGCTTGACGTAAGGCGGGAAGACGCTTCTCTGAACGAAGCTATTTTATCATGTAGAGGTAATGATGATTCGGGTACACCATATCTTTTTAGTGTTGAAATCAACGCTTTGTTCCATCCCCAAGGTTGTATCCGTATATTACTATAATTTATGTTGGAGAGCTCCTTGAGTGTTATTATAGATAAATTTTTATGGACTATAATGTTGTTAAAAACATTATATCCCTTGTCAAAATTATTTTCTTTATCCGGTAAATTGCATGATTCAGAATCAAGATAAAGGATATAATCCCCATTATCAGCATAAAGTGCGGGAAAACACGCATATATATTACGCATTTTTCTTATTGGCAGTGGTGGGGTATAGTTTTCGGAGTTGTCTCCTAAAGAAAAATCATGATCAAGATTATATATAAGTATCTTTTTCATGTCGTATTGCACAAAGAGCCCCAACAACGAGGTTGTCAAGCCATCGGTGTTGGGGACACTGTAAAGTTATATAAATTTGATTTTATGAGTAAGTATAAAAGATTTAAAAACACTTACTATAGTTTTAATTTGAATACTTATTAGTCGTTGAGACGATCTTTCTCTTTGAGCGGATTTGAGAAATACAATTTGTGTTCAATATATTCTTGTGTTGCGATAAGAGTAGGTTTAGGTAATCTCTCATAGAATTTTGAAATCTCGATCTGCTCGCGATTTTCCGATACTTCTTCCAGATTGTCTGTGGAAGCAAATTCCTGAAGTTTGCGTTCGAGTTCTTTTTTCATCTCCACAGCAATCTGGTTTGATCTTTTGCCAATCACGCAGACTGTCTCATATACGTTTCCTGTCTGCTCTGCCATGGCAATCATGTCACGGGTCACTGTGTTTGTAGGAGCGTTTGTCTTCTTATAATCCATAAGTTCTATTATGATTTATGTTGTTCTTTCTATATTATAAGTATAAACAATCCGAACTGAATTAATTTCGGATCAATTCCCAATGTGTTTGGAGGCAATTTTGTAAATTGTTTCAGCTTCTTTGGCATTCTTTGAATCAGGATAGTTGTTCTTAAATGAATAATACTCATCTACAACATCGCGGTAACGGTCTGCCTGACGTTCGTTAACTGACTGCTTTGCCTCTTGAAATTTAGACTTGAGTATAAGTAGCTCGAAGTCTTCTTTATATTTTGAATAAGGATATTCCTTTAATGCATTCTGGGCTACAATTATAGCTGATTCATAATTGTTTCCCATAAAATTACCAAGATTGTAGTAAAGTTGGGCATTCTGAAGTTGTTTGAGTGTAAGTTTATCTTGCATCTCAAAAATTGCATTCTGAGCCACGGTTACACGATCACTCTTCGGGAAATAATCCAGAAATCCCTGTAACTCTTCAATAGCTTTTATGGTGTTGGACTGGTCAAGCTGTGGCTCCGGTGAGTCCAGATAATATCCATATCCGCTGTAGAAGCGTGCCAGTTCTGTATATTTCCCTTTGGGGTAACGTGTATAATATGTTTTGAATTGTAGAGCCGAGTTCAAGAAATCTTTGTTCTCGTAATAAGACATTCCGAGGAGAAACAATGCTTCTTCACCATTCGGACCTCCGCGAAGTGGTATGACAAGATCAGAGAGTATGGTTGATGCCTGAAGGAACTTCTTTTCGTCGTATGCTCTTTTTGCGTATTGAAATTTGTAATCAATATCTCTACTTTTCAATACTTTTGTATATTCACCGCATGATCCGAGAATCATTATGAGCGGTAAAATATATATAATATTCCGTATTTTCATTATATAAGTATATCTGCTCAAATATAGCAAAGAATTAGCATGAAATGTTATTGCACATTGTTTTGCAAATTTAGTAAAAATAATTTTCAATTTCAAACAAAATCCGATATATGAAATAGATTTAAGGCAATATTAGCTCAAGGTGCGTTTTTTATATAACTTTTTATGATATAATTATCGTCGCTTTCAAATTTAATGTTAATTTTGAATAATCAAACTTTGGTTATGACTGGTTTGGGTATTAGTTAATTGATTTGTTTTGAAAAAGAATAATTTGAATATCAAGGATAAGATGCCGTATGACTGGGGAAGTGATTTTGTCTCAAGGCATCCTATTGTGGCCAATATCGCAATAATTGTCATTATAGCCGTTCTTGGACTTTATGCAGCTTACGTTGCCATAGCACTTTTTACGAAGCATGGTCAAAGCGGCAAGTTGCCTGGAGTTGAAGGAAAATCGTATACAGAGGCTATATCTATTTTGCATGAACACGGCTTTAAGGTCGATATACGGGATTCTTTATACAGAGAAGACATACGCCCCGGTTATGTAGTGGAGCAGTTTCCGAAAGCCCGTTCAATAGTGAAGCCTGGACGTAAAATTTTTCTGTACATTAACGCTGTTCATCCGAAAGAGGTGATTCTTGATGACAATGACAGACCCAATGAGCCGGCACTAAAAGGTGAGTCTTTTAGATCAGTGATGGCTAAGCTTGATGAATTGGGATTCAAAAATGTGAAAATCGTCAAAGTCCTTGGTACTACTGACCGTGTGGTTAAAGTTACGGCCAACGGTAAAATTGTAAAGAAGATGCAGAAAATTCCCGTGAATTCCAATTTAGTGGTGGAGGTGTCTGATGGCAGACTGGAGGCCATAAAAGACTCTCTACAGGATGAGGAGTTGCTGCGTTACTATCGGGAGGATAATTCACAGGAATCTGAAATTAATGAGATGACAGAGGTGAATACTAACACTACTGCTCCGTCAAACACACCGGAAGTTGAGGAAAATACCCCTTATTTTGAATAGTAGATTTTAGTAGGATTTAATATCACTGGTAGAGAATTAAAATTTATTGCAATTTTAAATCTGCATAACAATGTTTTGCAATGAGTCTGCATTAAATAACGGCTTAGAAGATTACGAAGAAGAGATTGTTGATGACATTTCAGGAGCAGATGTCCCGTATACCCCAATATACACTGATGCTCAGGGGAAGGATTATTATGAGCATTATAAGTTTGTCGCTGACAAAGGACAACAAATGATCCGTATAGATAAGTTTTTGACTGACAGGATAGAAAGGACATCAAGAAACAGGATACAACAGGCAGCGGATGCCAATTGTATTTTGGTGAATGGCAGACCTGTAAAATCGAGTTATAAGGTAAAACCTTTTGATGTCATTAGCATAGTGATGGATCGTCCTCGCTATGATTTTGAGATCACGGCGGAAGATATTCCTCTCGACATAATATATGAAGACAGATATGTTCTTGTTGTAAATAAGCCAGCTGGAATGGTTGTGCATCCGGGGCACGGAAATTATAACGGAACATTGGTTAACGCTCTTGCCTGGCATTTTAAAGATACTCCCGATTATGATGTGAATGATCCAAGATTGGGGCTGGTGCATAGAATCGACAAAGATACCTCAGGGCTTCTTGTGATTGCGAAAACACCGGATGCTAAAACAGATCTGGGACTACAGTTCTTTAATAAAACCACAAGGAGGGAATATGTTGCTATGGTGTGGGGCGATTTTGAAGATAAATCGGGAACTATTACCGGTAATATAGGAAGAAATCCGAGAAATAAACTCCAGATGGCTGTGATGTCGGATCCTGCGCAAGGGAAACACGCAGTTACACACTATGAGATAATAGAAAGTTTTGGTTATGTCAGTATAGTGAAATGTGTATTGGAAACAGGACGCACACATCAGATACGAGTCCATATGCAGAGCAAAGGCCATCCGTTGTTCAATGATGCCAGATATGGCGGAGATTCTATTTTAAAGGGAACTACGTTTGCCAAATACCGACAGTTTGTGGAGAATTGCTTTTCGGTTTGCCCGCGTCAGGCGTTGCATGCGCGAACATTGGGATTTCGTCATCCAAATACAGGAGAGGAAATGAATTTTGAGTCTCCGATACCGGATGATATGACTGCTCTGTTCAACAAGTGGCGTAATTATACATTCTCAAAATAGTGTAAAAGTATTTTTATAATTTTACAATTAAAATATTTTGCTGATTCTGACAATTAAGTAATATTAATTGTTAATTTTGTAATATGGCATAGTGTTTAAGCAATCATGCCTGTGGGAACTATAAACAAGTTTGAATGTATGTGTACTCAGAATTATAATTTTTCAGATATTTCACCCTATGATGACGCTGTGTTTCATGAGAAGATGTCTCAATTGGTGAAAGAACCGGGATTTCTTCATGCTGTGAATTATACAATGCCAAAAGAGGATGTGCCCGTTTTAATAGAAGAATTATTGAAAATTGATAATAAACACGATTTTCAAACCAATGTAATGTTTCCATTTCTGGAAATGCTTGCTAAAACTACCACATCCGGGATTTCACTTGGCGGAGCCAAATATTATAATCCTGGATTAAATTATACATTCATAACTAATCACCGGGATATTGTTCTCGATGCTTCTTTCCTTAATCTCGCTTTTCTTCGCAAGGGTATGCCGACGTCAGAGGTTGCAATTGGAAACAATCTTCTGATTTTTGATTGGATCACAGATCTTGTAAGGCTGAACAAAAGCTTTATTGTTAAAAGGGATACAGGATTGCGAGAAGGATTTGAAGCTGCCAAGAAATTGTCAGCATATATACATTATGCAATCATAGAGAAGAGAGAGTCGGTATGGATTGCGCAGAGAGAAGGACGGGCAAAAGACAGTTCGGATCATACGCAGGAATCTCTTATTAAAATGCTTGCTTATTCCGGAGAGGGTACGTTTATTGACCGATTGAAAGAAATTAATCTTATGCCGGTGTCCATATCATACGAATATGATCCTAATGACTATCTCAAGGCTAAGGAATTTCTGATGCGGAAGCGTGACCCCAAGTTTAAGAAATCGCAGCGTGATGATTTGTTCAGCATGGAAACAGGTCTCTTGCAGTTTAAAGGTAAGGTACATTTCCAAATGACTCCCAGAATTAATGCCAAACTTGATCAGATTGGGGATTTTAAAGATAATAATACCGCGGCTAAATGTGTCGGTTGCATTATTGATCAGGCCATACACAGGAGTTACGAGATCTTTCCTATCAATTATATCGCTTACGATATTTTACATAAGACAAACCGTTTTTCTCGTTTTTATTCCGAAGGGCAGAAGTGTGATTTTGAAGAATACATAGAGAAACAGTTGTCAAAAACAGAAGTTGAGGATTTAAAAACGGAGGAAATGGAATATATGAGAGAAATAATGCTTATAATGTATTCAAATCCGTTGAAAAACAAGCTTAAGACAATTGTCGGAGGAATAGAATGAGACATTTGACCATTATTGCAATCGTTGTTCTCTATGTATTGACTATTGCCTCTCAATCGTATATTTATAAGGATATACAGACTTATTTGCGTGGCAAAACAAAGAAAGCCGGTATATTTGCTTTCTGGATTCTTTCGTTGGTGGCACTTTCTCTCCTGACAATTACTATTGTGTTGCAAATTTCAGATTATCCGGATCTTTACAAAGTGATGTGGATTTTGTTTTCGTATCTTGCTTTATTTGTCCCATCCATTGTATATTGCTTGATGTCAGCTATTGGCAGGTTGTTTAAGTGGCAACGAAATGGCAGAAGAATGAATTATCTTGCATTGGTCGGCTTTCTGTTTGCATCTCTTTTATTCATAACAATTTGGTGGGGAGCCTTTTTTACAAGGAATGATATTGTCGTAAGAGAATTAGATTATAAAAATAGTTCTTTGCCTGAAAGTTTTGAAAATTACCGAGTAGTCCAACTCAGTGATGCTCATGTTGGTTCTTGGGGAAATGATACTACTTTCGTGAGCAAAGTTGTGAACAAAATTAATTCTCTGTCACCGGATCTTGTATTGTTTACAGGGGACATAGTCAATCGGGAAACTGTTGAGCTTGCACCATTCATAAAAACATTAAGTAGAATTAAAGCTAAAGATGGTGTGTATTCTGTTCTTGGCAATCACGATTATGGAGATTATGCACATTGGGATAATATATCAGTCAAGGAGGCAAATCTTGAACTATTGAAATCCTGGCAGCGACAGATGGGGTGGACGATGCTTAATAATGATTTCGCATATATTATTAATGGTAAAGATTCCATTGTTTTGATTGGAGTTGAAAATTGGGGAGAGCCTCCTTTTAAGCAATATGGTGAACTTGCGAAGGCTTATCCTGATAATCAATTAAAAAAAGCAGGTTTGCATGACAATCAATTTAAAATTCTATTAACCCATAATCCGGAGCATTGGAATCAGGAAGTCACGTCTGTATCCAATATAGATCTTACTCTTTCGGGGCATACTCATGCGATGCAGATGGCATTCAATTGGGGTAATATAAGATTTAGTCCGGCAAAATTTAAGTATCCTCTGTGGAGTGGGTTTTATAACAGAGTCAATCAAAAAGGAGATACATTGTCATTATATGTTAATGAAGGATGTGGAGAGGTCGGAATCCCGGCTCGATATGGCAACGCTTATCCGGAAATAACATTGATTAAATTGAAAAGATAAGTAAGTGGCGAAATTTAAATAAAAAGTTTTGTAGTTCAATATTTTTATCACTTACATATGTCGTTTAATTTTTAATACTTACTTAATTTGTTAGTGATGTCTGAGAGCATTCAAAGCGCAGGAATAGAACAATGTGAATCTAAAATGGGAACTTATTTAGCCATAATAAGCATTGGTTCAAATTTCGGAAACAGGGAAAAGAATGTCAGAAATGCTATTGAATGGCTTAGCTCTAATGATGACGTTATAATAATAAAGAGATCTGATATTTACGAAACTCCAGAAGTCTATGGGAATGGAAGCGCATATATTAACGCGGTAGCAGAGATTGGTACATCCTTAAGTCTTAGATTATTGACAGATCGTGTTAAGAAATTTGAGATTTCCTCCGGTAGAAATTCAGAGTGCAGAGATTTAGGGTTAGTCCCAATTGACATAGATATTGTTGTTTGGAACCAGGAGGTGATTAGACCAAAGGATTTTTCTTGTGATTTTTTTAAAATAGGATATCTTGCAATGAATGATAATAACGGATGAATTTCTTATTGTTCAAAATCTTGCGTTGCTATTATTAAAGTATTCTCAAAATACCGAAAAGGCATAGAGATACAATGATTGAAGACATTTTTAGAATTTTTTAGCGCGTCTATAAAGAAATATAGCGATAATAAGATATATTACATTCGGGATTTCCATGGCAATGAATGGAGTTGTCATTCCCGATACAGCAAAGGAGCTTGTGATTGTGGAAAAGAGAATGTAACTGAAGCTTAGAGCAAGACCTATGCCAATGTTTAATCCCATTCCACCTTTGGATTTTTTTGATGACAAAGACATTCCTATAAGTGTCAGAATGAACGCAGCTGCAGTAGAGGCATATCTCTTCTCGCGTTCTATCTCAAATGATTTGATATTTGCGACACCACGCATTTTCTGTTTGTCTATGTATTCAGTTAATTGTGGCGTGGTAAGAGTCTCCCAGTCATTCTTGGAAATCAGAAAATCTTTAGGCTCAATGGGAATTATGGTGTCTTTAACACTGCCGGAAGTTATATGTTCCTGCATGCCATCGAAATCACGAATCATATAGTTTCTTGCAGTCCAATGGTATGTGCGTGTCGAATCATATTGAATAGTCTGGGCTGTCATTCTTGATACAAGCTCTTTGCCTTTGAACTTGTCAAATGAAAAACGGTATCCTGTCTTGTTGGAATTCTCAAATCTGCCCATGTATACAACTTCTCCTGGACGAGCCATAAGCATAATGTCAAGTCCTGTCTCAACACTTTTGTTTCTTACATATTTATTGGTATATGCGATCCGTTTTACATTGCCATGTGGAATAACATAGTTGCTAAGCACAAATGTTGCGGCGGCTATGACTGCAGCTCCTATCATATAAGGACGCAACAGCCTGTTGAAACTTACCCCGCTTGATAGTATTGCAATAATTTCGGAATTCCCGGCTAATTTTGTCGTAAAGAAAATGACAGAAATGAATACAAAAAGAGGAGAGAGCATGTTGGCAAAATATGGAAGAAACGAAGCGAAATAATCAAACAGAGTGGCTTTAAGGGGCGCGTTTAGAAATGCATCGAGTTTTTCCGTGATGTCAAACATGGAAATTATAGCCAACATCAGAATTGTTGCCATAAGATAAGTTCCCAGGAATTTCTTGAGAATATACTTATCAAGAACTTTGAGACTGAAAGTCTTGACAACTGTTCTTCGTATTTTATTCAACACCCTGTTTGCCATTTTGAATTTTTTATAATCTTCTTGTGACTCTTTCTACCATATCTCGTTTCCATGAAGAGAAGTCTCCGTCAATAATATGTTCTCTGGCGTCTTTTACAAGTTTCAGATAGAATGCAAGATTATGCACTGACGCAATCTGCATGGCAAGTAATTCTTGACTTACAAAAAGATGCCGTAAATATGCTTTTGTGTATTCATGATCAACCCATGCAGTTCCATCTGGATCAAGTTCGGAGAAATCATCAGCCCATTTTTTATTACGCATATTCATAATCCCGTTGGATGTGAAAAGCATGCCATTCCTTCCATTTCTTGTTGGCATCACGCAGTCCATCATGTCTACTCCCCTGTCTATAGCTTCTAAAATATTTGCGGGGGTTCCGACACCCATAAGATAACGTGGCTTGGATTCAGGCAGAATTTCATTCACCACTTCAATCATTTCATACATCTTTTCGGTTGGTTCTCCTACAGCAAGACCTCCTATAGCATTACCGTCGGCACCTAAATCGGTAATAAATTTTGCAGATTCTCTGCGCAGATCCGTGTAAACACACCCTTGAACAATAGGGAAATATGCTTGTGAATACCCATATAATCCCTCTGTTTCATTGTACCTTTTCCATCCGCGCATCAACCAGCGGTGTGTAAGATCTAAGGATTTACGTGCATAGGCATAATCGGATGTGCCGGGGGGACATTCGTCAAGAGCCATCATGATATCAGCTCCTATTGCACGCTCTATATCTACTACACCTTCCGGCGTGAACAGATGTTTGCTTCCGTCTATATGGCTTCTGAAATATGCGCCTTCTTCTTTTAGTTTTCGATTGGAGGAAAGAGAAAAAACCTGAAAGCCACCACTATCCGTAAGTATCGGACGTTCCCAGCTGTTAAACTTGTGCAACCCTCCTGCTTTTCGAAGAATCTCTATGCCGGGTCGCAGATAAAGATGATAGGTATTGCCTAATATTATTTTTGCATCTATGTCATTGCGCAATTCCCTCATGTGTACGCCTTTTACACTGCCGACTGTGCCGACAGGCATAAAAATAGGAGTCGGAATTTTACCGTGATCTGTAGTAATTTCTCCGGCACGCGCATTAGAATCTATGGCTGTACTGTATATCTTAAAATCCATTATAAGTCGGTACTTATATATTAATTGCGTTCTATACGTGATATCACGGATAGAACGCAAAATTAGTTTAATCCTTGCAGACTGCCAAATGATAATTAATTTAAGAACGATTCTGCCCGGTAGTCATGTATTATTTAAACTGATTATTAATCATCAAGTTTATGAATAATCAGCCCGGAACGCAATTTGGGCTCAAACCAAGTTGTTTTTGGTGGCATGATATTCCCGCTGTCAGCAATATCCATCAGTTGCTGCATTGTCACAGGATAAAGAGCTAGAGCCATCGCCATTTCTCCGCTGTCAACCCTACGTTTGAGTTCATCCAACCCCCGGATGCCCCCTACGAAATCTATACGCTTGTCGCTGCGGAGATCTGTGATGTTGAGAATATCGCGCAAAATCAGATCGCTTGACACCGTTACATCGAGTACCCCTATGGGATCCTGGTCATTGAAAGTTCCGGGTTTTGCTGTCAGCGAATACCATTTTCCATCAAGATATAATGAAAAATTATGGAGCGCGGAAGGAGTGTATATATCAGCACCTTTATCCTCAACAATAAAGTTTTCTGAAATCCTATCAAGAAACTGTTGAGGCGTCAGTCCGTTAAGATCTTTTACAACACGATTGTAATCTATTATTTTGAGATGCGATGCCGGAAATGCCACTGCCATAAAATAGTTGTATTCTTCGTTGCCCGTATGGTTGGGATTGTTTGCTGCTTTCTCTGCTCCGACAAGGGCTGCTGCCGCGGAACGATGGTGTCCGTCTGCAATATAGAGATTAGGTATTTTCGCGAACTCAGAGGTAATAAGTTTTATTGTTTCTTCGTCGTCAATAACCCATAATGTATGCCCGAATCCGTCTGGAGCAATGAAATCATATTCAGGGGCTTTTGAAGTTTCCTTACGTATGATGTCCTCGAGGGCTTCATTGTCGGGAAATGCAAAAAACACAGGTTCAATATTTGCATTGTTGCATCGTACGTGTTTCATGCGGTCTTCTTCTTTATCTCTGCGTGTCAGCTCATGTTTCTTTATGCGTCCCTCCATGTAATCGGGAACCCATGCTGCCACAACAAAACCATATTGTGTGCGCCCGTCCATTGTCTGGGCGTATATATAATAATTTTCTTTTGAGTCTTGCTGTAGCCATCCTTCCTTCTGGAATTTATTGAAGTTTTCCACTGCCTTGTCATATACTTGTGGATCATGTTCATCAAAACCGACTTCAAAATCTATTTCAGGTTTGATAATATGATACAGACTTTTTTCATTTCCTTCTGCTTCTTTTCTGGCTTCCTCGCTGTTTAGAACATCATAAGGACGTGATGCCACATTCTCAACAAGATTTTTAGGAGGACGTACCCCCTTGAATGGTTTTATTCTTGCCATCTGTTTATAAGGTATTAGGTTTATATTATTAATATTCGTAATAACACTATAGTAATTTTATCAAAGTTAAGATATAAAACTATAAACTGTTTAATTTATTACGAAAAAATTTATATAATCATTTTTTCGGTAATTTTCTGCGTTTACATTTAGAACATATTCCATGCACATATGTTGTACTGAATTCCTGTGTGAAACCACGAAATTTCTGTTTTAATATAAATTCATTTATTTTAGTATCGTTAACTTCTTTTACATTGCCGCATTGTGTACATATCAGATGGATGTGCCTGGTGTCTGTCAGATCGTAAGTTGCTTGTTTGCCATTAATGAAATGTTTTCTAAGAATATTGCAGTCGCATAAAAGATCTATTGTACTGTAGACAGTTGTGCGTGAAACATGATATTCACATTCCATTGCCGAATAGATGGTTTCAATGTCGAAATGTGTATCCAAGTCAACTATTTTTTCAAGAATCGCATAACGTTCATTGGTCTGTCGTAACCCTTTTGCCTTGATATATTCAGCAAATGTTGACGTAAGCTGCCTTTTGTATTCTTCTTTATTTCCTTTTTGTTTCATCAGAATACAAATTTAAAAAATTTCTTTTTTTAATTATGAAATTTTGGTAATTTTGTATGTAAATCTATCGCCTCTAAACACACATATGAAGTCCAAAATTGCAACAAACGGAAACTTCTTGGTTTACGTTGCACATATAGGAGCATTACTCACAGTGACATTTTGGGCAACATCTTTTCTGAGCACCAAAGTGTTGATGGAATCCGGAGGGTTCACCCCGGTCGAAATGTATGTATATCGTTTTACTGGGGCATATCTGTTGTTATTTCTGATAACTTTTAAAAAGATTATGTCTGATTCATGGAGGGATGAGCTGACATTTCTTCTCAGCGGTATATGTTCAGGATCGCTTTATTTTATTACCGAAAATATGGCTTTACAGCTAACAAAAGCCGGTAATGTCTCTCTTTTGGCCTCTATTTCTCCTATGTTTACTACGTTGCTGATGGCTGTAGTCTTTAAGCAGAAGCTTAAACCAGGAGTCATAATTGGTTCGGGAATTGCAATTTTAGGAGTCGGTTGTATTATTTTGGGAAATGGCGAGAGTCTTGAGCTTAGGCCTACAGGTGATTTGCTCGCAATCGCTGCAGCGATGTGTTGGGCTATATATACTATTGCTATCCGTAGGGTAATACCGACGTATACAACATTATTTATTACAAGAAAACTTTTTTTCTATGGGGTTATAACTGCTCTTCCTATATTGTTGATACAGATGCAGTCTGAACCAAGCCACTTGAGCCTTTTGTTTGATATTAGTCATCCCCGCTATTTTTTAAATTTTATGTTTCTGGTGCTCTGTTGTTCAGTCCTTGCTTATATTATATGGAATGAGGCAATGAAAATATTGGGAGCTGTTACAGCAAATAACTATCTTTATCTTCAGCCTCCTATTACAATGGTAGCCGGAAGTTTCTTTTTGGGGGAACATGTATTTATGATGGGTGTAATAGGATGTATTCTTGTGATTGTGGGTTTAATTATTTCTGACAAATGGAAGGGATCTATATGGTTTAACAGGAAGTAGGTTATATCTATAATTTTATTTGTCGGTTTTCAAATTGTCTTATTTTGAATTTCTAAACTCTTTTGGAGACATTCCTGTTATTTTTTTGAAATACTTGCCGAAAAAGGACTGTGAAGGAAAATTTAGTTGGTCTGAAATCTGTTGTATATTCAGATTGGATGATTTCAACAGGACTTTTGCTTCAAGTATCACAAAACGTTCTATCCATTCTGTTGCAGTAAATCCTGTCTGTGACTTCATGGTTCTTGAGAGATGTTTTGATGTTACCTCAAGTTTCTGCGCATAATAGTCAAGAAAACGTTCTTTTTTAAAATTCTGTTGCGCAAGTTGCAGGAATTGGTCAACCATTCTGCTTTGATTGGAAACTATTTCTTTTGTATATGGCTCGAAACACTTGTATATTGTTTTAAATACAAATTCTGCCAACTGGAACAATAGTATTTGCGATTGATATGGATGTTTTTTATCTGCAAGGGTAGAAGAAATATCATTGAAGAAGCGCTTTATTTCCGGCATTATTTCATCAGGAACTTTAACTACCGGATGTCTTGACATAAGTGAATACAAAGGAATGTTGTTCATGAATAGCAATAGATTGTCGCGATAACGCCTTGATATTACGATCACAGATGCTTGAAAATCATTGCTTACATATTTGGGAAACATAATTTGACTTTTTTCAATCATCAATAAAGCCGGAGCTTCAAGAGTATAATTGATAAGATTAATTTCTGCTGTAAAACTTCCGGCAGTTACTATTATCCATGTTGTTGCTGAAAATTTTACCGGCTCATGCAATGATGCAAACATTTCGGGGCCTATATTTTCCATTACCCAAAAATCTTGATTAAGAATTGTGGGAAGATTGTCAGGCAAGTCTATATTATAGTGGTAATCGAAATCCATGGTGGCATTTAGATGCTAATTTACATACAAATTTATAATATTTTGATAATATAAATACGAATTTATCTAAATAATTCATCAAGACGAAAATTTAATATAGGATATAAATTATATTAAGATTATTGTTTTGTTTCTAAAAAAAATAATGCGATATTTGCAGTATCATAATTTCTAAAAAAATAATTTTAAAATCTATAATTGCACAAAAGTTTTCCATTTTGCTTAAGTCAGTATTGTCGGAACGTTATGTCTTATTATGATGATAATTAGTAATATTGCTGATTTATAGATGGATATATTTGTCGGAGAATAAACCTATGGCACAACAAACTTACACTTATGATGAAGCATATGCAGCTTCTTTGGATTATTTTAAAGGCGATGAATTGGCGGCACGTGTGTGGGCAAGTAAATATGCATTAAAAGACTCAGATGGCAATTTTTACGAAATAAGTCCGGAGCAGATGCATCATAGAATTGCTTCTGAAATCGCACGCATCGAAAATAAATATCCCAATCCTATGAGTGAGAAGGAGGCTTTTGATCTTCTCGACCATTTCAAATATATTGTTCCGCAGGGTAGTCCGATGGCCGGTATAGGAAATAATTTTCAGGTTGGTTCTCTGTCAAACTGTTTTGTAATAGGTCTTGATGGCCATCCGGATTCATACGGTGGAATTATCCGTATTGATGAAGAGCAGGTGCAGCTGATGAAACGGCGCGGGGGTGTAGGGCATGATCTTTCTCATATTAGACCGAAGGGTAGCCCTGTGAAAAACTCTGCACTTACTTCAACCGGTCTCGTGCCGTTTATGGAACGTTATAGCAATAGTACAAGAGAAGTGGCTCAGGATGGACGTCGAGGTGCTTTAATGATGACAGTTAGCATAAAGCATCCTGATGCTGAGAGTTTCATTGATGCCAAAATGACTGAAGGGAAAGTAACAGGAGCCAATGTGTCAGTAAAGATTGACGATGACTTTATGAAAGCAGCTGTTGAAGGTGTGCCATATCAGCAGCAGTTCCCGGTGAATAGTGATGACCCAAAGGTGATCAAAAAAATTGATGCATCACAACTTTGGAGTAAGATTGTACATAACGCATGGAAAAGTGCGGAACCTGGTGTGCTCTTCTGGGATACTATTCAGAAAGAATCTGTACCGGACTGTTATTCTGATCTCGGATTTGAGACGGTTTCAACAAATCCATGTGGTGAAATTCCATTGTGTCCTTATGACAGTTGCAGACTTGTAGCAATAAATCTGTTCAGTTATGTTAAGAATCCATTTACACCGGATGCCGTATTTGATTTTGAATTGTTCCGAAATCATGTGAGAAAGGCACAGAGGATAATGGATGACATAATCGATCTTGAGATGGAAAAGATCGATACAATAATCGATAAGATAGAGAAAGATCCCGAAACCTCTGAGGTAAAGAGCACAGAATTAAATCTTTGGAAAAAGATTCGTTCAAAGACGTTAAAAGGTAGGCGTACCGGATGTGGAACGACTGCGGAAGGTGATATGCTTGCCGCTCTTGGTTACAGATATGGAACCAAAGAGGCAACAGAATTCTCAACAGAGGTTCATAAACAGCTCGCTCTTGCTTATTATTCAGCTTCTGTTGACATGGCAACCGAGCGGGGTGCTTTTGAGGTTTTTGATCCTGAACGGGAGAAAAATAATCCGTATATTCTTCGAATTAAAGAGGCAGATCCTGCTCTGTATGACCGGATGGTGAAGAATGGACGTCGCAATATAGCATGTCTTACCATCGCCCCAACTGGTACAACTTCAATCATGACTCAGACTTCGTCCGGAATAGAACCTGTGTTTCTTCCGGTTTACAAAAGAAAAAGAAAGGTTAATCCTTCAGACGAGAATGTTAGGATCGATTTTATAGATGAAGTTGGGGATGCGTTTGAAGAGTATATTGTTTATCATCACAAATTCCTTGAATGGATGAAGATAAACGGTATTGAAAGAAAAGATAATATGTCAGCTGAGGAGATTGAAGAACTTGTTAAGAAATCTCCATATTATAAAGCAACGAGCAATGATGTGGACTGGATGGAAAAAGTCAGGATGCAGGGTGCTGTTCAGAAGTGGGTTGACCATTCCATAAGTGTAACAATTAATCTTCCGAATGATGTATCAGAGGAATTGGTAGGCAACCTATATGTAGAGGCATGGAAAGCAGGATGTAAGGGTTGTACTGTTTATCGTGATGGTTCCCGTAATAATGTTCTGGCTGCCGTTTCTTCTTCTCAGTCTGAACCCAAATTGATTGCCACTCCGGCACATATTGTGAAGCGTCCGATTGAACTTGATGCGGATGTGGTACGTTTCCAGAACAACAAAGAAAAGTGGATTGCTTTTGTAGGGCTCGTTGATGGTAAACCATATGAGATTTTTACCGGTCTTGCAGATGATGAAGATGGAATATTTTGCCCTAAGAGTGTAAATAGCGGCAAAATCATCAAGGCAATGGATTCTGATGGAAAGAAACGTTATGATTTCCAATTTATTAATAAGCGCGGATATAAAACTACAATAGAAGGTTTGAGTGAGAAATTCAATCCGGAATTCTGGAATTACGCAAAATTGATTTCAGGTGTATTGCGATATGGAATGCCTATAGATCAAGTACTTAAGCTTGTAGGTGGACTTGAACTTGATTCCACTAATATAAATACATGGAAAAATGGAGTAGAAAGAGCTCTAAAGAAATATTTGCCTAATGGTACAGCTGCTACAGGTCAGAAGTGTCCGAAATGTGGCGCTGAAACGTTAATATATCAGGAGGGTTGTCTTATATGCACATCATGTGGCAACTCAAAGTGTGGATGAGAACTGCATAGCAAATACATAATGAAAAACTTATAAGGATTTTATGAAAATTAGAATCTCTGTCAATTATCATACCAACTGGGGAGAGTCTCTTTATATGAGCGGATCAATTCCTGAATTGGGTATGATGAATGCCGAAAAGGCATTGGAAATGAAATTGGTAAGCCCCGACACATGGTGCGTGGATTTGGAGAGTGAAAAGGATATTCCCCAATTTGAATATACCTTTATAGTAAAAGCTCCGGAGAAGGAATGGCGTTTCGAATGGGGTGCTCCGCATACATTCAGACCTTATGCTGGTGTGTCCAATTATGTAATATACTCTCTCTGGCAATCCCTTCCTGCGGAGAAACCGTTTTATTCATCGGCTTTTGTTGAAGGAATGCTTAAACGAACTTTCCGGGACCAGCCTTTGCAAGGGAAAGGAAATACTATAAGATTTTCAGTGGAGGCTCCGATGGTTGAGCCTGACGAAGTTCTTGCACTTGTCGGAGAGGGGAGTGCTTTAGGCAACTGGAGAGGAGAACATGCTTTGATCATGAATGACTCACGGTTTCCAGTATGGGAACTTTCGTTGAATGCCGGTTCTGTTTCGCTTCCGATAGAATATAAATTTGTTATTCTCGATAAAAGAACCAAGCAAATAAAAGGATGGGAACCGGGTAAGAACAGAGTTCTGAACGATTTGCCTTCTTCAGAAGATTCCATATTGGAATTTAATGGTATCCGTTTTGATAATCCAAAAGAGAACTGGCGAGGGGCCGGAACTGCAATCCCGGTATTCTCTTTGCGCAGCGAGAATGATTTTGGAATAGGAGACTTTTTGGATATAAAAAAGATGGTAGATTGGTGTGAGTTGACCGGACAGAAGATTCTTCAGCTTTTACCAATAAACGATACTACTCTTACAGGAACATGGGTAGATTCATATCCTTATAAAGCCAATTCAACGTTTGCTCTCCATCCTTTGTATTTGAATCTGTGGAAAGTAGGTACTCTTAAAGATAAATCGCGGCAGGATTATTTTTATAATAAAGCGTCAGAACTTAATAGTCTCAGTCAATTAGACTATGAGGCTGTGTCTGCCGCCAAGAATGAATATCTTAAAGAGATATATCATCAACGGGGTGCCGCAACGCGCAGAAGAAATGATTATAAAGCATTCATTTCTGCTAATGAATACTGGCTTAAGCCATATGCTGCATGGTGTGTTCTCAGGGAGCAATTTGAGACGGCCGACAATAACTTGTGGGGTGATTATGCGGTGTATGATGCTGAAATTGTAGATAACTATTGTAAAGATAACTCAGATAAAATTAACTATCATTACTTTGTTCAGTATCATCTTGACCTCCAGTTGCGTGAGGCGAGAGATTATGCTCACAGCAAGGGTATTGTACTTAAAGGCGATATTCCCATAGGTATAAGTCGTCACAGTGTAGACGCGTGGAAAGAACCGGAACTGTTTAACATGAATACCCAGGCTGGAGCTCCACCGGATGATTTCTCCGTACTTGGACAAAATTGGGGATTTCCTACTTATAATTGGGAGGAAATGTCGAAAGATGGTTTCCAATGGTGGAAAAACAAATTCCGTAAAATGGCAGAGTATTTTGATGCCTACCGGATAGACCATATTTTGGGATTTTTCAGAATCTGGGAGATTCCAATGGATGCGGTTCATGGTCTGCTTGGATATTTCAATCCTGCTTTGCCCTTTACAGCAGAGGAATTGCGCAACAATTATGATTTCTGGATAAATCCGGATGTCCATACAAAGCCGTTGATTCAGGAATGGATGCTTGGTGATTTCTTTGGAGAATACACGCAGGAAGTAAAAGACAAATATCTGTTACGTCTTTCGGATGATAGATATTGTCTTAAAGAATTCGTATCAACACAACGTAAAGTCGAAGACTATTTCGGAGGAAAAGAAGATAAAGCCTCACAGCAAATAAAAGATGGTATTCTTGGCCTTATAGATGATGTGTTGTTCGTGGAAGATCCATATCAAAAAGGTCACTATCATCCTCGTATTGCCGGACAACAGACATATCAGTACAGAGTCTTGTCCGATTATGCCAAATGGAACTTCAATCGTCTATACGATGATTTTTATTATCATCGTCACAATGATTTCTGGTTTGGAAAAGCTATGTGGAAGTTACCTCCGTTACTTGACGCGACATCAATGCTTGCGTGTGCAGAGGACTTAGGCATGATTCCGGCTTGCGTTCCGGAGGTTATGAGCAGATTGCAGATACTTTCTCTCGAGATACAACGCATGCCTAAAAATCCGGAGAATGAATTTGGAGATACTTTCAGATATCCATATTTTTCAGTTTGCACTACTTCCACACACGATATGGCCGGTATACGTGGCTGGTGGGAAGAAAACAGAGATTCAAGCCAGCACTTTTATAATAAAGTTTTAGGAGAACCTGGTGAGGCTCCGTATTATTGTGAACCATGGGTATGCGATAAAATTGTGGAACTTCATCTGAAAAGTCCGTCAATCTTATGCATTTTGCCACTTCAGGATTTGCTTGCGTGCGATGGTGATATAAGACGTAAAGACCCTAGGGAAGAGCAGATAAATGTTCCTGCTAATCCACGCCATTATTGGCGTTATCGTATGCATGTTACGATAGAAGAACTTGTAGGCTTACAATCCTTTAATTCATTAATAAAAGAAATGATTGAGGAATCGGGTAGATGATAATTGAATTATCCCTCCCTGAATGTGCGTAGGGGAGGGATAATTTTACATATTTGACAGGTATGATTATAAAGCAAATATTGGCAGTCCTTTTTTTCTTAAGTTTAGCTGTTTTGCCATGTGAAGCATGTACATCAGCTATAATCGGTGCAGAAATGAATCCATATGGAAGACCGATACTGTGGAAACATCGTGACACCAGCACGACAGATAATAAAGTAGAGTTTGTCAGTAAAGCTCCGGGAGAGTTTTCATATGTCGCTCTCTTTAATTCCGGAGATAAGTTTCTAAAAGAGGCTTGGATGGGTATGAACGAAGTTGGTTTTGCGGTTATGAATACTGCTTCATATAATATAAAAGATGATAATGTAAGTCCTAAGAATATGGATAAAGAAGGACTTGTTATGACCCGCGCTCTTAAAACCTGCTCAACGGTAGATGATTTTGCCAGGCTTCTTGAAACATTACCACGTCCTATGGGTGTCGAAGCTAATTTTGGGGTGATTGATGCATTAGGAAATGGAGCATATTTTGAAACTAATAATCATACTTATGTGAGATTTGATCTGAGTGATGCTGAAAATCATATTCTTGTCCGAACAAATTATAGCCACTCGGGCAGAGAGAATGAAGGTTATGGGTTTGTCAGAGAGGCAAATGCATGCCATTTGCTTGCACCATACGTAGCTGAAGAAGGTGTTACACCTGAGATTTTGACGGAGTATCTTAGTCGAAGTTTTTATCACGATATGAAAAAACGTGATTATGCTGTATATGGTGATAAATGGGTGATTGATCAGGATTTTATACCACGATACAAATCAACAGCTACGGTTGCTATAGAGGGATGCGTTCCGGTTTCTTCATTAAAAGATGTAACCCCTGAGTTCATTAAGAATGAATATATCATGTGGACCGGTCTCGGCTATCCTCCATGTTCTGAGATTTATGCGGTGAGATGTTATCCTGATGGTGTTGACAAAAATTTAAGAGGCTCATTGAAGAACGGGCATTCACCCATGGCTGATAAGGCAAAGGCTGCCAGGGCGGAAGTTTTTCCTATTACAAAAGGGAATGGAGATAAGTATATTGATATGGAGAAACTATTTAATAAAGATGGGACAGGATATGTTCAGCGTCTTAATAAGCAAAATTTTGAGACATATAGACGAGAAAGAATAAAACGTGATGGAGAAACCGGAGGCAGGAAAGGAAAGTAACTGGTTTAGAATGCCGGCTGGATTATTTCTCCGGACAATAATTTTTCAAAATGGCAAAACATGGATCTGCTTTTTCGGATTATTGGTATTTATAGGAGTGATATCTGGGATTGTTGCTGACTATCGGTATGCAATTATTGCCTTAATGGTGTTATTTATTCTACTGCCGATGGTGTTATTGTTTATTTATTTGTATTATGGCTTTTATGAAACATATTATATAAATATTATACTCCATAAGATAATTATAAATAATTCGGAAATCAGGATTTTGATGAAGTGGGGAAATAATGGGGGTGACAACTGTACAGACGAAGACGGTGACGGTTTTAATAAGAGCATTTCTTACAAAAAAGAGCTATTTGGAAATTTGATAGCATTGAAAGATTCTGTTATTGTTCTTACAAAATCAAATAATGGGTTTATTTGGTTACCTGTATCAGCGTTTGAAGATGAAAAGAGTTTTACAAGTTTTATAAATAACCTGATTGAATGATATTTAGGTAAAATATAATTGCAAGTAAGATTATGTATACTTATCGTTTAAATTTGAAATTTACTTATATAAAGTATCTATATAATGCCATTATTATCAAATAGTAATAAATATTGTTATGTCACGGATATGGATGTCCGTGACTACGAGCTTGATTGCGAGAAAATTGTAAATAATGCAAATTATCTCCATTATATGGAGCATACTCGGCATCGTTTCTGTGAAGAAGCTGGATTGTCTTTTACTGATATGCTTGAGCGGGGAATAGTTACTGTCGTAAGAAAAATAGAGATTGAATATTTGTCTTCGTTGCGTAGTGGAGACAGATTTGTAAGTTGTCTTAGAATTGAAAGAAAAGGTGCGAGATTCATATTTTACCAGGATATTATGCGTCCCGGGGGTGAGATTTGTGCTAAAGGGGTTGTTACCATTGTTTCACTTTGTGAAGGGAAACTTGCGCGAGGAGAAGAGCTTGCAAAAGCATTTGGAAAATATATTAAATAATTGAAGATGATTGCACCGCCGAATATAACCGCAAGAATAGCAATGTCTTTCATTCCAGGAATTAAAGCGAGAAATATAAGAGGCCTTGCTTCAATCGGAGTGTTTCCTGAAGACCTGTTCATAGGTGATGCTCTTGAAAAGTCGGTTGAGCTTGCTTCTGTTATTGATAAGACCGCTTTTAAATCTAATTTGTCGTTAGCGTGGCGACGTGCAATTCAAGAATATGATTTTATAGTCAAAAACAATATTAAAGTATATTCCCTCTTTGATGAAGATTATCCGTGGCTTTTAAGGGAAATTCCTGATGCGCCTGTAGTGCTTTATAAGCTTGGCGACATGGATATGAATGGAGAACATATTATGGCATTGGTCGGAACAAGAAAATGTACTGCCTATGGGGCAGCTTTTTGTCGCGAGGCAGTGTCTTCAATTGCCGGATATATTCCGGATTTAAAGGTAATAAGTGGTCTTGCATTCGGAATAGACACTGCAGCGCACGAATCGGCATTGTGTTCTGATATCAAAACAGCTGCGGTTGTCGCTCATGGTTTGGATATGATATATCCGGCAGCTAATAGAATGTTGGCCAGAAATATTATTAAGTCAGGTGGCGCTATTGTATCAGAATATCCTTCCGGCTCTAAACCTTATGCAGGTAATTTTCTTGAGAGAAACAGAATTGTGGCGGGGCTCAGTCATATAACTGTAGTGGCCGAGTCTGAGATTAAAGGAGGGGCGATGAGTACTGCAAACTTTGCATTTAACTATAATCGCGATGTAGGTGCGCTCCCCGGTCGTGTTTCGGATAAGTCAAGTGGTGGATGTAATCATCTAATCCGTAAAAACAAGGCAAATCTTATAACTTCCGGATTGGATATAATGGAATTGATGAATTGGCAGCCATCTTTGGTTAAAGTCGATTTTAACCAAAGAAACCTTTTCCCGGAGTTGACTGGAAACAATAAGACTATATTCGAGTATATTAAGAATAATAACAGTGCCCCGGTTACAATTGATGCCATCCATGTAGGCACCGGAATATCGGTTCCTCAATTGATGGCATCTCTTACCGAACTTGAATTTGATGGGATTATTAATCGACTACCCGGAAACAGATTTCAGATTTCGTAACAAACGTAAATAATTATATTCTGTTTAGTACTGTTTCAACAAGTTTTCTAACTTTGGGTTTATAATCTGTGTTTGCATTGTTAAGTCTCCGTTCTGCTATAATGCAGCAGACAGTCATTGCTCGGTGTCCTAATAATTTTGATAGTCCCTGGAGACATGCAGATTCCATTTCAAAATTGGTTATTGGCCTGCCATTATACCTGAAACTTTCTATTTTTTCATTTAACTCAGGATCTTTGAGTGGAATTCGAACCATTCGTCCCTGCGGTGCATAAAAGCCAACAGCGGCAATAGTGTAGCCTCGGATCATATCGTCCTTGCCTATTTTCTCTACGAGTGAGGCATCCGCATCAACTGTGTATGGTGCTGCCCATGTCGTGTCCCAGTTTGTGTGTTGCATAAACTGTTTTTCAAATTCAAGGTCACAGACTTTGTCCCTGTCTGCATAGAAATTAAGTATACCGTCAAAACCGGTTCCCTTTTCTGCAATAACAAAATCGCCTATATGCAATTCTTCCTGTAAAGAACCGGATGTGCCTATGCGTATTATATTAAGTGTGCGATGCTCCGGTTTTACTTTTCGTGTTTTGAAATCGATATTGGCAAGAGCGTCAAGCTCTGTTACACAGATTTCAATATTGTCCGGACCAATGCCGTGAGATAACACCATTAATTCTTTTCCCTTGTATGTTCCGGCAATTGCATGAAACTCCCGGGACGAGATATTGTAATCGATTTTGTCGAAATAACTCGCGACCATATCGACCCGACCGGGATCTCCTACAAATATGATATTATCGCGCAGATGCTCAGGTTTTAAATGAATGTGAAATACTGAGCCGTCATCATTAATAATTAATTCAGAGGGGGGTATAATTCTATCGCTTTCCATGGCTAAATGTGTCTTTAATTATTATATATAACGCAATAATTGTATATAGCGTTTTACAAATATAATAATTTTCTTGGATTAAGACCTCTTTTTCTTATAGAATGCGCTTTAACAAAGTTTATTATATAGTTAATAGATATGTTGTAATAAAAGAATAAGGCTATTCCAATTAGAATGGCCTTATTCTTTATAAAATAGATTAATTGCTTTTAGAACATAACCTTACGTATTTTGCTTCCTTGACGTTCAATAAATATTCCTTTTTCAGGCTGGGCTACTTTAATACCTTGAAGATTGAAGTATTCAACAGGAGCGTTTACGTCATCGCTGGCTATTTCACCAATTCCAGCACCTGAGTAAGGAACCGGGGTGTAACCATCATGAAGAGACTGGTAATTGGTCCATCCAACTTTTTCTCCGGGTTTTACACCGTAGAATACAATGTCGATATAGCGTAATGGGAAACCGTATGCATCTTTGCCGTTTCTTTTCCATGTGAATAGATTCCAGCTTCCTTTTGCTTTGCCTTTGAATGTTATATCTTGCGGTGTTGTGGAATTTGTAGATGGCATTTCAAAGTATGCAAGACGTTGAACTTTTCCACATCCATCGTCGTCGGGGGCTCCTGCAGAGGCAGAGAAAGTAGTAGATGTATTTGCTTGAACATAGTCGCTTGTTATTTTAACTGTTGATGGTGCCGAAACTGTCATGTATACACCGGTAATATCCGTTACATAACATGACTGATCATCTCCAAGTCTGCTATATGATTTAGATTCAGTACAGAATCTAACACGTATATCACCACCTGTTGCAGGAACATCTGTTAATACGCCATTTTTATAGTATTGCTTGGGCATATCCACATATGAAAGGCCATCGGCTCCCATATATGATTTAAGTACAATTCCGTCTATATCTCCGGCTACGAGTGATTCATTAACTTCTTTCTGTCCGCTGCTTAATCCTGTGCTTGGAGAAGTATAGTCCATACAAGAACCAGGATCTCCTTTTGTCGTTGATCCAGGAGTCCATGTTGTCAATGCGTCATTAACGGTTTGAATCTTATATTCGGGCTGGTAAAGAACTTGAAGTGTTATTGCCTTATTTTCAATGCGATATGCATTTGTTGAAAGTATTCCACCAAGAGTATTATCAATTAGCTCCTGTGATGCATTGATTGAAAAACCATGATAGCTCTGTGCTGTCGCCAATATGGGGCACAGCGCGATACTTGCAAAAAGTAAACTTTTTTTCATAAATAAAGATTTTAAGTTAATATGTTGTTAGTAGACTATTTACATATAAGTGGCCCGATTGTTTTGATAATCTCAAATTTGTCGTTCTGATCATTTAGCATATACACATGGTATGATTTACCTTTGGGATCCACGCGCACAACAATATGTCCTCCGGTAGCAAATATATTATTAAGTCCGGCGGTAAATTGTGATTGATTTGATGGAGCCAGATTTGAGTATAATATTTTTGCATTACCATTATTTGTTTGTGTAGATACGAATCTTCCGTGTACACCGGGATTGGGATGTCCGTCTTGCCATGGTGTGCATATAATGATGCTTGGATTGAGTTTGGTAAGAAGTATCTGAGCACCGGAACCATTTACACCATGGTGATCAGCTTTCATAACCTCAACAGGGCTGACTACGTTGGTAACTTCGTTCTCAACACCTTTCCAAGGGAAGTAAGAATTGCCGGAGTTACAAATGTCTGCGCCTGAATAGAAGTTAAACAAGCCATATGTAAGGACAAATACAGTGGAACATGCGTTTTCTCCGGGAGATTCTTCATCATTTTTTCCGGTGCCTTTAAATGTTGACTGATCCGGGAATATACTTCTTGTGGAGGTTCCTGTTCCTGTCCATAATTCTCCATTGGCATATATATTCTGGATATTGACATTGGGATATGCCGCTGGATCTTTCTGAAGGGAGAATTGGCTGTTACTTCCTGGTGCAAATTTCTCTACTTTCAGCCCTTTGTTTGACATATGCCACTCAATGGCCTTTTTATAGTTGTTTACAATCTCGGCACGGTTGGTTTCTTTTGAGCTGTCCTTTAGATCGTACGGATAATTATAATCTGGATAACCTCTGTCTACCATTAAGGTTACAGGGAAATTGTCAAGAATTTCTGTTGCTCCGTTTAGTCTGTAGTAACCATTTGCCGACATAGGAAGAGATGAGGAATATCCACCCATGTGGTCATTGTGAAAGTGGGTTCCAAGAAAGGCGTCAATTGTATTGTTGCCTGTCCACGACATGCATTTTTGAATGTATTCGGTTATAATTTCGCTGCCTCGTTTGTCTGGTTTCCAACGTTTGCTTAGCTCATCTTTGCCTGAGGTTGCCAGAGAACTTGCAGCGTCTACAAGTATCTGAGTGCCATCCGGGAGAATTATGAAAGCGGATTCTCCGGTAACAGTATTGATAAAGTGTATATCAAGATAGCCTTTCTGCCATGCCGGAAGAATACCGCTTTTAGCTTGAGCTGATTCCTCCGGGGTATCAGGAGTAGGGTTTTCTGTCCCTCCTGAATCAGGATCTATTTGTGGATCGTCGCCACCGCAAGATGGCAGGAACATCATCCCTGCCAATGCGATAGTTATATATTTTAAGTTTCGTTTCATGGTATTGTATGACAATTATCCTTTACAATGAATTTGAATATTCAAGAACATAGGACCGCCTTCAATATTGACATTGAGTCTCAGCCAGTTCCCAAAGTTCGGTTGTACTTTGATAGGATGAAGACCTATTCCTGAGAATGTAACAGGTTCACTTCCATCAGAAGCCCAGTTTATTCCGTCATGCGATATCTCAACTTGTGCTGTCAGACTTGGATTCCCATCTTTAAGATGTTCGATCATAACAAAGAAAATTGCTTCATTTGCCCATCCGGCTTCATAGGGATGGGTCTGGAAACTTCCTTCAAACCATTTTTTTATTTCGAGATGCGATGCATTAAATTGATTCATAGCTAATATGTTTTATTCTTGAGAAACTACAACTGAATCCACATAAAAGAATACTCTGCGGTCTTCATCTGTCTCCACAAAGAAAAGTGGATTAATAAGATTATCTATTCTGTTATATCCTGGTACATTGGTTACATGAATACCGCGAAGGTCAAAAATCTTATCTTGTGACTGAAACTCTACGTATTCGCGATTTAATGTATCAATTTTAAGGCGCATGTATTGCCAGTTTAGTTTGCAGTCTGTCTCGTTGTATATAAGTTTCTGATGTGAATCAGGTATGATCTGAAATGCGTCGTGACTTCCGTCTGAATATCTGCGTCCGAACCACCACGGATCAATTCCTCTTTTGCACCAGTCTCCTTCAAGACCGAATGCCCAGTCTTTATCTGTAACTTCGGCTGAGTTCTCAATCTCCCAGCGTTGCACAAGATTACCATTAAAGCAGTTTAGATGACGGACTCCAACCTGATATCTTTCTCCTCTCTCCTGAATGTCAAATCCCATTCCGAATGAACGAATGCTTTTTTCGTGTAATCCAGGTTGAGGTCTGCTTCCTTCCGGATCAAGGGTATCTTGTTCTGCTGTGTATGAATACCAGCATTCAATCTGTAAATAGCGGCTTCCGGGGCGATAGAATGAAAGGCGTTTTATTGCATGTCCCATTGAACCCGGTGCTGGTATATCTTCATAACGTGAATGTATGGGACGTGTAGATAGTTTTAAACTGAATGTGCCGGACATTGCACCGTGTGTGCCAGGATAGCGGAATGTAGCAGAACTTAGCATAACCGGTGGCCATTGGTCTTTATTTACTAATGTCGGGGGAACATCAAAATCAGGATACTCTGTAAAATTTGGTAGTAATGTCATCCAACCGTTAAACCCGGTGTTGAATATATCGTATGCGAGTATATTCTTAAGTGGTTGGAACCTACTGCGAAGCATTATTTCATCTACGCTCATGATTGCAATTTATAAAAGATATTTTTAAAATAATTGTTTGATGTAGTCTGACAAGAACGTTTTGTGTTAGTGTCATGAATCAAAATTAGTAAATAAAATAATAAATAGTTTTTTTAACCCAATAATTATTGAAATTGATAAATTTTGGGAACGTTTTCATTGCCCTCAATCGTTCCCGAATGTTGAAAAAATAAAGAGTCGCCATGTTGCGACTCTTTAGCGCTTCAAGATGGGCTTGAACCAACGACCCCCTGATTAACAGTCAGGTGCTCT
>CAQFOZ010000002.1 GCA_948788915.1 uncultured Muribaculaceae bacterium
TAGTCTAATAAGGCTAACCGAATCTGTGTGTCATAAACATAGCTGAGTAGTTACCGTCCATAGCTCAAGGTTTTAAAATAGTTGCGCACGGAATTAGCATTCTCCGAATTGTCATTGAAGAATGTTTCATAATATGTATATGGAGGTGTTATCTGGTCTTCCTTCTCATGAAACCAAGTATTATAATCCTGATCAGAAAATTTCACGAAACACACCACATTTGTCAGTTTCAAAGGCTCGGCATTCCCGGTCAATGCAATCAGAATAGAAACAATCGAAAAGAGAATCTTTCTCATATTGGAGACAAAAATTAAATTGATACAAATTCACCGGGGCACAATGTGTGCGCTCCGGTGAATTCTATAAATCTTCGGTAATTATTTTACCAATACTTTGGTGGATTTAGATCCTTGACGACGGACGTAAAGACCGGGTTGGTCTCCACTAACTTTCACGCCCTGCATATTGAAGAATTCTACAGGAGCGTTATCGTCATCATCAAACACATCATTAACACCGGCGCCATTAACGTTGGTATAAGTCAAGACTTTGATCGCCTGTATCAAAAGGGCATCGCCTCTATTATTCCGCACAAGAGCGGTGACAGGTTCTCCTGCCTGAGACGACAACTTTAATCCGGTATTTCCGTTTTCAACATTCTGGATATTCTGCCAGGTATACTGATGAGCTTTAGCAAGAGGGGTGCCCCAAATACCTATTCTCAGATAAGTCTGGATTACACCACAATCTACAGCTTCCACATAACCTTTTGCTCCCTGAAGACCCACACACATATACTCGGACTCAGTAGAGAGCTTCAAGTCAAACTCTGCACAATCAGGAAGATGAAGCATTATAGCCCCTCCATTAGGACTATCACTGCCATTGGCGGTGCTTGAACCACAAAGAGAAATGGCACCTGTCCATGAACCATCACCTCCTTGAACACCCTCGCTATTATACCCTTTCATTGCAGGATCACAAGTCGGCTCATCAAAACCCATCTGGGCATTCTCGAAAGTAGCGGACTGAAGCATGATCTTAGGATTTGCACCCAACCCCTGAAAACCGACATACTTGTCAATTTTAGCCTGAGTATCGAACCAAAGCCATCCATCGGCATCACAATCGGCAGGATCAAAATAATTGTAAGTAGTCTGCGCTTCTACAGACATTACAGCTGCCATAGCAGCAATTGAAAGTAAAATTTTTCGCATTTCTTATATATATATAAATTACATCTCTATCCAGCCAGGATTCTGTTCAAGGCCATGATAACGGACATCATCCCAGTCAATAGGCATATAATACTGCATGGAACGGAAATAGCGCATAACAGTGTTACGTCCATTCACTACAGGATTTGTTATTGTCTTTGAACCGTCAGCCTTAACAACGATCTTAACGCCATACAAAGGATTGGTGGTTCCCGTCATATACTTCTCCGCCACATTCCAACGAAGCAGATCCCAATAAGTCGATTTTTCAAACGCAAGTTCCACGCGGCGTTCATTCATCAAGTCATCCCACGTCAAGGTTTGCAAATCGGGCATCTTTACACGGCGACGTATTCTGTTCACTTTGTTGAGAGCTTCACCCACACGACCTTTCTTAAAGTCAATTTCAGCATAATCAAGGAGAAGTTCCGCATAGCGCCAAAGGATGCAGTTTTGTGAACTTCCATATGTCTCATCCGTATCGATTGTCTGACGTTCGTTAAGAAACTTCGCCATGTAGTAGCCCGTACGGCTCACCGCAGCGGTCTCGGATGTCCCATATTTGGTAAGATCCTCTCCGGCAACTTCCTTCCCGTTTACAACAGTGTAATGAATATCCATTGTATGGCCCTTCCATTGTGCGCCGTCATAAAGGATATTGGCATAGAAACGCCAGTCACGTCCCTCATACGGATTGGCTCTGTCATACCCGGAGCCATCCTCATTTATGCGCTTGCCATTAGCCATACGGTATTCATCGACATGATTCTGCGTGGGGTTATAAGCTGCCGTTGTGCCTCCGAAAGATGGAGCTGCCGCATCGCGGTCAAGCTTGTGACCATTGGCATAAGAGAAATCCCCGTCATCGGCATGCTGTACCTCCCAGATCGACTCTCTGGAATTTTTGGTCAGAAATATGTTGCGGTACTCCGCCACCACTTCATCCCTTGTACTCCCCAAGATTGGAATAAGATCATACTGACCTGTGGCTATGACACGGTCATATTCCGCGGCCGCAAGATCCAGCATCTCTCCGGAACGGTCATCCGGAAAACCGAGCCAACCTTTCTCCGCATTCTGGAAATGCTCGCCGGCCGCCCAGAAATATGTCTTCGCACGCAACATATAGCATACACCCTTGGTAGGACGACCGATATTAGCATCCGTATTGGACTCCGGAAGGTGTCGCGAAGCCTCTTCCGCCTCATCACAAATGAATTTCACCATCTCCTCATAGGTGGCACGGGGGAAACGGACATTGTCAACCAACGGATCGTAGGTGCGGGTCATAATCATAGTGCCACCGAACTTACGAAGCATCTGGTAATAATACCATGCCCTGAAGAAATGCGCCTCGCCTACCACTCTGTCACGAACAGAAGGCGCCAGCTTATCCTCATTCATCAGCAAGGTATTGATAGAATTAATCTGAGTATAGAACTTAAACCACTCCGTACGGCCACGGGTAGTAATATCCTGCTGCATACTTTTCAGGATATTCCCGTAATCGCCCTGATACCATTCAGTCTTTCCGACCGTCATCTGATCGGTGTACCATGCCTCATACTCGGAGCCGAGCCCCTTCATGATTGTTGTCACAAAAGTATAGAACCCCGGATCCATATTACGATACCATGGAAGAACATACTCATCCACAAGATGCTCGTCGCCCCAGATTACGGTGGCGGGAAGTTTGTCAAAAGGCTCCTCGCGGAACATTGAATCACACGAAGACAAGCCAACTGCCGCTACAGCCAGCGGTAATATAAATTTATATCCTTTAAATTTCATCAGAATCCAAAATTAAGTGTTACACCATAAGTACGCGACAGAGGATATCCGCGCAACGACTCAGGATCCATGTTGTGCAGCGAGGACAAGGTGAACAGGTTACCACCCTGCAATGCTATGTCAAGATTAGAGATTCTTGCCTTACGCAGCATCTTCGATGGGAACCGGTAACCGACAGTAAGTGCCTTAAGACGCAAGAAACTGCACTCTTTCACCCAGAAAGTAGAAGGTTTGCGGTTGTTGTCGCTTGATGAGGTAAATTTGATCCGGGGGTATTCCGCACCCGGATTATCCGGAGTCCAGGAATTGGTGTAATGGTAATCCTGAAATCTTTGAAGCGAACGGTTCTCAAGTGTATAGAGTTCGTTGATCTGTTGATTATATCCGGCCACACCCTGGAATTGCGCATTCATATAAATACCCTTCCATTGGGCGCCCAAAGAGATTCCGTAATGAAGATCGGGCATAGATGAATTCTTGACATATACACGATCGTTTGCAGTGAGAGCCCCGTTGCCATCCGTATCGATATATCTGATATCGCCCGGAGCGAGAGTCGCGTTGCCCATACCATCCTGATCAACCGGCCATGCGGCAATCTCCTCGTAAGACTGGAACAGACCGTCGGCCTGATACAGAGACCAGACAAGATTCGGTTTCCCTTTCCTCTGAAGTCCCGGAAGATTGGCCGATTCGTCGCCATAGTCAAGCACCTTGTTGCCGGACAAAGCGATATTGAATCCGACATTATACTTGAAGTTGCCAATGGTGTTTACATGCTTGATCGAGAAATCAAATCCCTGATAGCGTATTTTCCCGATATTGACACTCGGCACAGAGCCACCGGTTCCGACGGACGGAGGGAAAAGGTAGGCAGGAGCACCGGTAATCATGTTTGTCCGGTAACGCTGATAGAACTCTGCCGACAGATTGATGCGGTTATTCCAGAATCCAAGGTCAAGTCCGATGTTCCAGTCTTTAGACTTGCCCCATTGCAGATTCTCGTTAGGAACGCTGCCTGTGTCAGGCACAATGCCCGGAGCAAAGTTCCCTCCGATAGGATACCCGTTCGGCGGACTGAAGATATACTGTTTCAAATAGCTGTAATCGCCAACAGCCCCGTCATCTCCAAGGATACCTGCAGAGGCACGTATCTTGGCAAAAGACAACACCGAACTGTTTATATTACGGAAAAACTCCTCATTGCTGATTACCCACGAACCGGATACGGTCGGGAAGAAACCCCAACGGTGACCCGGCGCAAAACGTGTTGAGCCGTCAACTCGGAAGCTGAACTCCACGAAATAGCGAGAAGAATATCCATATGTGGCACGTCCCACAATAGAGGCACGCTGACTGTAATACTCGGAACCATTAATCACACCGGCCGAGGTGTTACCTATGATTTCGGGATATTCACCAGGCAGATCATTGTTGATTCCGCTCAAATACTTGTTGTGATAATCCTGATAGTTGGCAACCAAAAGACCGGTCACATCATGTTTCTCCGCAAAAGTATGGTTATAGTTTATGCCAATTTCAATCAGCTTGTTGTTTATCTTCTGCCAACGTTCCTCCATCTTGATCTTGGACGAAGGATAGATAGTTTTGGGATCGACAGAAGAAGTTCCGGTCTCCTCATCCCATATATAGAGAGGCACCGGTTTTGTATATCTCTGGGTGTTCTGATGATTCAGATCCAACGTACCTTTCAGGTATACCTGCAACCCGTCAACACCCGGAATCTGATAACGCAACTGTGCGTTAAGTGTATGAAAATCCGAACCGACCTTGTTGTAGCCACCAATACCCTCGACATTAATAAGAGGATTGGCTCCATTGATAGAGGCAAGATTCCCGTCTGTAAAACGGAGAACCTGAAGCGGAGAGAAATTGTATGCCGCGTCTACCGTTGTATAAGAAGAATTCTTGTTGGCAGAAACAGATCCGTTCAAATCAACAGACAAAGAAAGTCCCTTCAGGATATCCGCATCAAGTTTCGCGCCATAATTATACCGGTCACGGCTGACATTGGCATAAAGCCCTTTAGTGTTCGTATAACCGCCTGAAACGAAATAACGTATAGACTTCGTACCTCCTGACACACTTAGCGAATAGCGCTGTGAATGACCCCACTTGTCAAGATGGTCAAGCAGATTCTCATCTCCATATAAATTGGGATTAGAGCCAATAAGCGACAAATCATAAGGTGTATACAAGTCACTTCCCGAAGCTTCCACAGCACGGTTGTAAAGTTCAGCGAACTGATATGCTCCGAGAAATTCGGGAAGATAGGTTGCCTGCTGCATATTAAACTGCCCACGGAAATTTACCCGGGCACGTCCACCCTCTTTCCCTCGTTTGGTCTGTACAAGAATCACACCATTTGCGGCACGGGCACCATACACAGCCGCGGCGGCTGCATCCTTAAGTACGGATATGCTCTCAATGTCATCAGGATTGAGATCCGAAAGACGCATTTCGCCGTCGCTGGTGTTCGTACCCAGACGAGGCACCCCGTCAATTACCAGCAACGGATTATTATTGTTACCACGTATGGCAAGCTGAGCCTCGCCCCCCGCAGACGGGTCACCGGTTGTACTCATCACACCCAAACCGGGCATAGTTCCGGCAAGAGACTGGTCCACATTCATGGCCGGTATTTTAGTCAGTTCGTCACCGGTGATAACCTCCACCGAAGAAGTCAGAGAACTCTTCTTTGCCGTGCCGTAACCAATCACCACAACCTCATCGATATCGCTTGCAGACGGCTCCATTTTGAGCGCCGCCAGACTTTGTCCGGAAGCAACCTCAACGGTACGGGTCCGGTATCCTACATAGGATAGCGTAAGTTTTCCGTTTTTCTTAGGCAGGACGATAGAAAACTTGCCATCGATATCGGTGGCTGTACCCAAAGTCGCCCCATCCACTTTCACGGTTACCCCAATCAGCGGTTCACCTTTCTCATCCACAACCATACCCGTTACCGGAGTGGTTTGTGCGGAAGCAAACAAGGTTGCCAGACATATCGTTAAAATAGTTAGGATAAATCTCATGTTCGTAATGTTTTCTGTTAGCGGTTTGAAGCGATTAGCTTCAAACCTAATTAATCCTCCTTTTATTTTGTGCCGTTCAGCACACGGTCAATCGAGAGGATCTGATAATCGTAAAAGTCTCGCGTAGCCGCATCAGGAGCCGTTGCCCTACGCGACTTGTAAAGATTCTGCGTCTTGCGCAGAAGAGAGGTCATCATCGGACGCAACTCATTTGTTGGCAGCGGAGTCTGGTTAAGGAGCAACCGGAAGAATGAGTTCTCCCCCTCGTGATGTGCAGAGCAGGCATCTGTAAGGGAATGAGAGCCTGTGAATCCGCAAGGCAACGTAGGAATGGTTTCCGCAGCCACAGTTGCTACAAACTCATCAATAACCGACATTTCCCCTTCATCCGACAAGAACGGATTCTCGTCTGCAATTGATTTGGAAGAGGATGTGGTCTTTGGTTTAAGGCCCGAATATACAGTCATTGCATCAATTGCCGACTGCTGCAGATTCTTTTCCGTAGAGTTGAGTTTCTTCCCCTTTATTGTGGCATCGAAAAGACCGTTATAAGCCTCATCAATATACTCGGAAAGCGTATAGTTGAGTTTGGGATCAAACTCTCCCCCTTCTTTAATACGTTGCAAGTTAGTTGCAATCAGAAGACAAGCCGCTACATTACGTTGCATTTTGTCGCGCCACTGATAAGGCTCCTCAAATTTGGCAACCAGTTTTGCAGGCACAAGCCAGTCGTTGGTGCGGGCCTGATTAAGAAGCCACTTCATTGCCTCGCGCTGTTTCACTTTGGGGATAAAATTACGTTGAGCCTGCTCTTTACCTTTGTTCTGACGTATCTCCTTGAATTCAACACCACCTATATAAGGATAGACATGGCCTATATGACGGAGATATTGCTGACAAAGTGCCTGGTATTTCTCAGCCATCGGCTCGAATTCCTCACCTTCCTCGCCTGTCCAATCCTCGAAATTGTCAAGAATTATCTTAAGGTTGGAGATTGCCATATCTCCTGCCTTTATATGGTCGTTACCGAGATCTTCTGTCTGGTCTGTCGGGTCTACCAGACCAAGAAATTGCTGTGCACCGAACTCATACATGGGATCGGCAGCTTTTTCCTCAATCCATCTGTCAAGAGTCTCCTTTTCCTGTTCGGGAGTCTCGGCTCCGGGAATCAGGCGGTAGCCCCAGTTAATGGCATAAATATCATAAACGCCTACCGGAGGAGGAGTCAATCTCACGCCACGTTCAAGATCACCGGGCTGAGCCACAAAGTTGTTACGGGCATAATCCATGATAGAAGGAGTTGTGCCATGTTTCTGGGTGAACTCAGGATCACGCAGATTATCGAGAGAGAACGAATAAGAGGCACCCATATTATGCATCAGTCCGAGGCAGTGGCCTATTTCGTGAGCAGCCACATATGTCAGAGACTCATGCATCACATCATCATCAAACACCGGCTTACGCACACGGGAGTCGACGGCTCCGGTCTGTGTGAATCTCCAGTTGTGAACAAGTTTCAGGATATTATGATACCATATGACATCGGCTCCAAGTATTTCTCCGGTTCGCGGATCCGTGTAGGACGGTCCCATTGCGTTAGCAGTAGGAGTCACACAATAGCGCACACATGAATAACGGAGATCATCCGGATCAAAATCAGGATCATTCACAGGATAATCACGGGCCTCAACAGCGTTCTTGAATCCGGCAGCCTCAAAAGCGGTATTCCAGTACTCGATACCCTCTTTAACGGCAGGTCTCCACTTGGCAGGGAAAGCCGAATCTACATAAAATACTATTTTCTTTTTAGGCTCAACAAGCTCACCTGCAAAATAACGCTCACGATCCTCATCCTTTGGCTCAAGACGATGACGGCTTATTATTTCATATACCTTGGTTCCATCGAGTTTGGAAGAATAAAGGTTTTTGTATTCAGAGAAATATCCCACCCGTTTGTCATGAAGGCGTACAGGCATCGGTTCATCGGGCAAGCGCACGATTGACCGGGACATTGTAACCGTATATGGTGCGGCTGCAGTGGGAGTGGTATAAGCCAGGCGACTCTTCACCTCTACATTTTCAGGGAAAGACTTTACAGACACGACACCTGAGCCATCTGCATAAAATGTTCCTTTTATACCATCTTTACCACCCAGAAGTTTTGTGATGGGGTTGGACTCTTTTATCGGAGAAATGGATTTTTCATTTCCGGCAAAGAACGATGTCACATCAATATATGAATTGCCATTCTCCTTATGCTCTATCTTGAACGATTTGAGCACCGGCTCAGCAAAGTTCAGGTCAAAAGAAGCCGCGATCGGATCTGATGGATCCACTACATTGGAAGACTGCGGCAACTGAATGAACACATTGTTATCATTGCGGGTGAAACGAATCAGTCTGGATGAGACAACCTGTCCGGCAACCCAGTCGTTTGTCTGGGAGAGCGAATTGACACGATTCACAAGCATCATCGGCTTGTCGAGCACAGAATCCGGCAACTCAAAGTAGAGTTTGCCATTTTTGTCAAGATATGTATTGAAAAGTCCACGACTTACTTTGGCATCTTTCAGTTTCTTATGAAAAGCCACACTGTCTTTGGCAGCCGCCGAAAGCTCCACTTTTGGCAGCGATGCAACTTTCTTTTTCTTAGCCGATATGTCTGTTGTGGTCAACATTGCGCCGCCAAAAAAGACAGACCCAAGGATTATTAATTTTAATTGTCTTTGTATCATGGGGTTAGTTTTAGTTCTAATTTCAAGAAAATGTTCAAAAAAAATGATGACTGATTCTGTATCTTCTATCGTTTTGCCGCCTGCTCCGATTCGAATATCCTTTGGCAGACGATTCGATATTTTCCTGCAATGCAAAGATAATTATTGGAATGAAAAAACAAAAATATCAACCAGATAAATTTTGGACAATTAACGATTATAGATATAAATTAACCACCCGCCCGGCAAAAATACACATCCCGCATCAGTGAAAACGACAATGTTCACTAATGCGGGACGACAAATAACAAAGCCCTGTGTGGGTTGCGCGAGTTTATCTTACAATAACTTTTTCAGTTTTATTGCCCTGACGACGGATATAAATTCCCGGCTCATTTCCGCTTACCTTCACACCCTGGAGATTGTAATAGACAACTTCGGCATTCTCGTCAGCATCTATGGATTCAACACCGGAACCACTGCCCTGAATATTAACAGGCACAGTCTTTAGTGTAAGTTTTGGGAACGCAGTATTGGTCATGGCACAAACAGCACCATCATAATTCTTCGAGAATGTAAACACACCGGCGGCGTTTGTAAAGTCAGTTGCCGGGATATCTGCATTTGCACTGTCAACCCATTTGAACACAGTCTCAACGCCATTCACATTTGCTTGTGCGGAAAGATCAACTTTCCCGTTAACTTCCTCAACCTGGACAGGTGCCTGCAGATTATATGTGAGTGTTCCCGATACAGAAGACACGGCAGGAAGTGTGGCGAATGTAAACGCGTTATTGTTAAGGTTTACATTTTTAGCCTTTGCGGGAAGTTTTACGGGGGTAGCACCCAACTTGTTGTTCAAGAGGAATATGTCTATTGTGGAAGAAGTGATGCCTGAGCCGTCAAACGTTGTAAGTTCGTTATAGTTCAGAGTCAAACGAGTCAATTTGTCGCTCGTTATCTTCAGATCGGTTATTTCGTTTCCTATCAGAGACAGAAGAGTGAGATTTTTCGCATCTGCAAGATTTGGCGTCAGCCCGACAAAATTTGCATAGAGGTTCTGCAATGCGGGAAGTTTTTTTAGGTCGAGTGACGCTATTTTGTTGTCACCGAAAGTTTTTGAGGCACCTGAATACTGATTGGACAATTCAAGATAGGTAAGTTTGGCAAGGTTAATGTCAAAGGCACTCAATTTATTGGCTCTGAGACTGAGTTTGATCACCTCAGGATTATTGTCGAGACTCAGGGCAGTAAGCTCATTATTATTAAGCGACACCTTATTCAAACCGACAAGTTTGCCGAGATCAATACCCGTAATCTGCGCGGAAGTAGCCTTGCCGTCCTTATATGTACCATCCACGCATACAGCTGTTAAGGTAGCGGGATTGCCTTTGACAATAACCTTTGAACCTTTGACCTTAGGAAGAACAGATTCTTTCTCCCCGATAGCGGAGACAACCCTGTCATAATTATCGACAGCCTCAAGTTCATAAGGACCCGCAAACACCCCGTCGCCCCAATCGACATACACATCCTGACCGGCGAAATCAACCAGTGCTATAGAGATTCCGTCAGCGCCTGCAGAATATTTCACATCCATTGTAAGCATATTTTCGAGCAGACCTACCGATGTGGCCGGGGTGGTTGACAATGTCAGTTTGGGATACGTGCCGTTGGTTATTTTACCGGTGAGATCCCTTACCGGAACATTAAAACGGAATACTCCCGGAGAGGTCACATTATAATGGTTGTCGGCAGAAAGTTCGACAGCTGTCGTAGCCCCGTCAAGGATAGCCTCCCAGCTGAATTCAGAATCTGTGTCACCGACTTTGGCATAACCGCTGAAGTCAACAATATTCTCCGCGTTAAGAGTGTTTTTGACTGCAGCCTGTGGAGAATAAACAAAATTTGCGGCACTCTTGACACATGCTGTCGGAGGCAATGTACCAAATACAAAATTATTGTAGCTCAGATTCAAACGCATCAGACGATTCTTTGAGACATCCGGGAGTTTAATGCTTTTAAGCTGGTTGTGATTCAACATGGCAATTACTTTGCCGTCACCGGTTGTAGCCAGATCCAAATTGCTCAGGTCAAGATCTGAAAGTTTGTTCCACTGGGCATTGAAAGTTTTAAGTTTTGTACAAGCTTTTACATCCAGAGCGGTAAGATTACAACAATTGACATTCAGCGTCAGAAGCTCCGTATTCTTGCTCAAATCCAAAGTGGGTTTGATCCAACCTGAGTATACGTTGCAATCATTTCCATTGAGTTGAAGATACTGCAGCTTTGGACAGTTAGACCATTTGGAACCAATCACATGGTTAGTTCCCAAAGTAACTGTACCGGCTGTCGTATTTGTCGTATTATTGACATCTATAAATGTCAGAGTCTCGGTGGCCGGCAATTTAAGAGTTGCGAGAGCATTATTGTTTGCATAAAGTTTCTGAAGCTTGGTACAATTGCTGATATCAAGGCTTTCTATATTATTTGTATTAACGGTAAGTTCAACCAGTCCACTGAGTTTGGATACATCGATTGTCTTGACTTTCTGGTTCTCATTGAACGCAGCCTGATAACTGACCTCAAGACGCTGCACATCTTCAGGAGTCTCGCCATAAACAGTAATTGTTGTTCCGGCAATCTTGCCGGAAAGCTTTGTGTTATCGCCATAGCCGTCATCATTTGAATTTACAGTGACAGCGGAAGACAGTTTGCCGTTACCCCAGTCTACCTGGACTTTAAGGCCGTTAGTGGCGGACATGTCAAAATTGTAATCGGTGCCAACGGCAGCCTGATCAAAAGTAAAATTAAATAGAGCAACCTGCTCTGCCGAAGCCGACGATGCTGAAAAACCAAGCATTGCGGCAACAATGGAGTAAGTAAATAATTTCTTCATAAAAACAAGTTTAAGTAACTTCAATCGCCAAATTTAAGTAATCTAATTTAGAAACCATTTAATTTTATTACGATTTTTCGTAAAATAGTTCTAAATTGGAATCTTTACCCGCAAATAATTAAAGAATTTTTTCTTTAATAGGCTTTTTATTTAAAAATTTTGATTAATTTTGCGATACGGATTACCTTGCTTTAGCAACAATTGCATCCTCAATCCTAATTAACCGAAATGAATGTTAACTTTCGCCTCCGGTGGTGAAAGATTTTAAATAAAAAGTGTTTATAATTAAAGGCATACTATAGAGTTTATTTTAACACGCTATCAGCAAAGAATCACAAAAGAACTTTAAAAACAAACCCAAATAAATATCTAAGATTTATGGCAACATTAGATCTGTCCCAGTATGGGATCAAGGATGTGACAAAAATTATTCACAATCCGTCTTACGAAGAGTTATACAAGGATGAGACAAACCCGGCTCTCGAAGGTTATGAAAAAGGCGTGGAAACAGACCTTGGTGCAGTAGATGTATTCACAGGCGTTTACACAGGTCGTTCACCTAAGGACAAATACCTTGTAAAAGACGAAGTAACAGAAGACACCGTATGGTGGACAACTGACGGATACAAGAACGACAACAAACCGATCTCTACTGAGGTATGGGATCAGCTTCGCGAGAAGGCCGTAAAAGAGCTTAGCGATAAGACTCTCTATGTTGTCGACTGCTTCTGCGGTGCCAACGAGGCAACACGTCTTAACGTTCGATTCATCATGGAGGTTGCATGGCAGGCACATTTCGTGACAAACATGTTCATCCGTCCTTCAAAAGAGGAGCTCGAAAACTTCAAGCCCGACTTCGTTGTGTTCAACGCATCAAAAGCAAAATGCGAGAACTATAAAGAACTGGGTCTCCACTCAGAGACAGTTGTGGCATTCAACATCAAACAGCGCGAGCAGGTAATCATCAACACTTGGTATGGCGGTGAGATGAAGAAAGGTATGTTCTCAATGATGAACTACTTCAATCCTCTCCGTGGCATCGCATCTATGCACTGCTCTGCCAACACCAACATGGACGAAACCTCTTCAGCAATCTTCTTCGGTCTGTCCGGAACAGGCAAGACCACACTTTCAACCGATCCGAAACGTAAACTTATCGGTGATGACGAGCACGGTTGGGACAATGACGGTGTGTTCAACTACGAAGGCGGCTGCTACGCCAAGGTTATCAACCTGTCAAAAGAAAACGAGCCCGATATCTACGGTGCCATCAAACGCGACGCTCTTCTCGAGAATGTTACAGTGGAAGCTGACGGCAAATGTGACTTCGCTGACAAGAGTGTAACAGAGAACACCCGTGTATCCTATCCTATCTATCATATAGAGAACATCGTTAAGCCCGTATCAAAGGGTCCGGCTGCAAAACAGGTAATCTTCCTTAGCGCTGACGCATTTGGAGTACTTCCTCCTGTAGCCATCCTCAACAACGAGCAGGCAAAATATTACTTCCTCAGTGGCTTCACCGCAAAACTTGCAGGAACAGAGCGTGGCATCACAGAGCCGACTCCTACATTCTCCGCATGTTTCGGTCAGGCATTCCTTTCACTGCATCCTACAAAATATGCAGAGGAACTTGAGAAGAAGATGAGTGCAAACGGTGCCAAAGCATATCTTGTGAACACAGGCTGGAACGGTACAGGCAAGCGTATCTCAATTCCTGACACACGCGGTATCATCGACGACATCCTGAACGGTGACATCGAAAAAGCTCCTACAAAGGTTCTTCCTTACTTCGATTTCGTTATTCCTACAGAGCTTCCAGGTGTAAACCCAGCTATCCTTGATCCACGCGACACATATGCAGATCCTAAGGAATGGGATGAGAAGGCAAAGAAACTTGCTGAGATGTTTATCAACAACTTCAAGAAGTTTGAGACAAACGCTGCCGGCAAGGCTCTCGTAGCAGCAGGTCCAAAACTCTGATAATCTACTAATTATCAAATATAATAAGAGGTACTTCTTCAAGAGTGCCTCTTATTTTTTTACTCCAATTCCCTCGAATTAAGATTTTTTATTATAACTTTAAAGACTAAGAAACTGTCATCTATGGACATAACCGGCGAGAACATATTGCTTCTAAGTTCATTCCTGTTGATTGCAGGAGTAATGATAGGGAAATCAAGTTACAGGACAGGTCTTCCGCTGTTGCTGGTTTTCCTGCTTGTCGGTATGTTTTTTGGCATTGACGGTCTGGGTGTCCATTTCAACGATATGCACACAGCACAATTCATAGGCATGATAGCCCTGTGTGTAATATTGTTCAGCGGTGGTCTCAGCACGAATTTCAAATCAATACGCCCGGTGATCGGTCCGGGACTTACACTTGCCACAGCAGGAGTAATCATAACCGCATTGCTGACAGGTCTATTTATTTTCTGGTTATCGGGAGTCAAATGGACAAACATACATTTCCCTCTTATTTCCTCTTTATTGCTCGCAGCCACAATGTCCTCCACAGATTCGGCATCGGTATTCGGCATCCTTGGCGGCCAGAATATCAGACTGCGACAGAATTTGCGTCCGATGCTTGAACTGGAAAGCGGTTCTAACGATCCGATGGCATATATGCTTACGATACTGCTGATCGGATGTGTCTCGCTTGAAGATTCTCTTTCAGCCGGTTCAATTGCCGTTCAGCTGATACTTCAGTTTGGTGTCGGAAGCGGGCTTGGTGCCGTCTTGGGATGGGCGGGGAGCCGATTGGCCGTCTTTTACACCAGAATCGGCAAGGGTAGAAAAGAGGACAGCGGACAGACCACGGCTATGATCTCTATTCTTCTTGTCGCGCTTGTGTTCCTGACGTTCACACTCACCTCATTGTGTCAGGGCAACGGCTACCTGGCAGTATATATATGCGGAATGGTTATAGGAAACTCAAAGATTCCGTTCAAATCGAGCGTCACAAAATTTATGGACGGCATAACCTGGCTTGCACAAATAGTTGTGTTTATCATGCTCGGACTACTTGTAAATCCACATGAAATGCTTGTTGTGGCACCGGTATCCATCCTTATCGGGGCATTCATGATAATAATAGGGCGCCCTGCCGGTGTTTTCCTGTGTCTGGCTCCTTTCCGGAAGATTACAAATAAAGCCCGGTTATTTGTGTCTTGGGTAGGTCTCAGAGGTGCGGTACCGATAATATTCGCGACATATCCCGTAATCGCCGACGTGCCCGGCGCATCGCAAATTTTTAATATCGTTTTCTTTGTCACGATCCTCTCTCTTGTCGTGCAGGGAACGACAATAATATCTGTGGCACGAAAGCTGGATCTCATAGATACAGACAGTACTCATGTCGAACCATTCGGAGTAGAATTATCCGATGAGCACACAGCCTCCCTGCAGACGATGATATTGACACAAGAGGATTTAGCCGAAGGAAATACCCTGAAGGATATGCAGCTTCCGGAAGGCACACTGGTCATGATGATTCGCAGAGACGGCAAATATATAATACCCAACGGCAAACGCCGTCTTTCTCCCGGAGACACGCTTCTGCTGATTAAAGAGACCGATTGCCAGTCCGTTTCCTGAACGACTCAGGCACATATGAAACATACTCTTAGAATGCGTTTGCAAGAATTCAAATAAATAATTAATTTTGTGGGAGGTTGAACGCATTTACGTTTGACCGGACATAATTAAAAAAGCGTTTCTGTTTTATCCTTGATTCGAAAATCGCCAAATTTTTAATGAAGAGGGAGAAGCAGTCATAAACGCTCATGCTTGTCGCGTATCCGCTCCCCGGCAAGAGGTGTATATCGATATCCGATAAGGCGTGGGAGCGGACTGTTTATTTCTTCAAGGCGTTTGGCGATACCCCGAATCAGATAACCAGTGGTATACCGTCCTACGCTTTTTTCTGTATAATTACCAGGACTAATTACCAACAGCCATGTGAGGGACGGACAAGGCTTCACTCTTTTATGAACCAATCCAATTTATCCCAATGGCGTCAATCGACTAATTTAATTTTCTGGGGAATCCTTATTCTCAGTCTGTGCGGCTGGATTGCAAGTTTTTTAGGATATTTCACCGGTGTTGCAGACATTATTGACGGATTCTATTCTGCGGCAAGCCAAATAAGCGGTAACCCTAAGGAATCAATGCCATTTGTTTCCGGATTCTACACTGCCTACTATTTGTTTCAGACAATCACTCTGGCAGGCTGGGCAATGTATCTCGCCGGCCTCAGTAAATTCAGATCCGTTCAACCGACAGAAAATACCCGGAGATTTACCGGACGCCTGAATACGGCATGCTGGCTGGGAGTGGCAGCAATTGTAATCGGACTTATCAACGGAATGATGAACTGGATCTTCATGATCCTGTTTATGGTTATCGGCTGGGTCCTGACATTGATCTCATACATAAAGTTCATGAATGCGTTCGGTGAATTGAAACACTGCGAAGAATGGAACGGACACGCACAAAGCGGAGCCGGAAAGCTGCGCTTGTCGGCAAGCCTTAACATCTGGCTTATTTTCTGGCCTGTGATCTGTCTCGCCGTTGCGCTTATTATCGGAGGATCGGCATGGCAACATGCGAAATATATTTACAGCAATGCCGGTGAGTACGTGTTTGCAAATGGCATTGGCGGAATCTTCGACACCATGGAGAATTACAAAGGAATTGCTATCGCGTCCGCCATTATTCTCGGACTCTCCGGACTCGTGTTGTCAATAGCGCAATTCATTCTGAGGCTTACGGGATGGCGTACAATTCACAACGGATTTATCCGCGAGGAATCTTATGAAAGCGCACACACTGCACCCGTAACATCTCCGGACGGTTTCTGTCACAGATGCGGCACCCCACTTGAAAGAGATGCCTCATTCTGCCATGTATGCGGTGAACGGACAGTCGTGTCCTCTACGGGACAAAATATTCCGGACAGTACTGAAACGCCCGCGTCCTGTGAACCGGACAACAGCCCCGAGGGGGATGAAGAATCGGAACCGACCGATAACAAAAAGAAAATAATACTCTGGTGCGGCATAGCGGGTGGAGCAATTTTACTTTTGGCTCTTGTATGGTTCGCTTTTATTAAGCCAAGATTAGATGAAGCCAACGCCAAGACCGCATATGTGTATTTATGGTCAACAATTATTTATGAGTCGACAAACGGTGATGAGGGAATAAATGAACTGGCAACCCCGAAGTTTGGCGAATGGGTGAATATCATACATGCCGATTACAAAAGCGGCTGGGGAAAGGTTGCCTATGAAACTGCTTCGGGAGAAAATGTGGCAGGATATTGCAGGCTGAACGACCTTGCTGATTTCATGCATTTCACCGCCCTGAAACAGGCCGGATTCGACAAGGAATATGTGCAGGGTGCCATTCAGGCGCAAAGTCAGCGCAAAGCGGTGATGGAGTATTTTAATCTCAACAGCAACGACTCCATTAAAAGTGTCTCGGAAAACCCCGAAGGGGTATGTGCTTATGCCACCTTGGTTGACGGAGAAGAGGTCTTTGCCTTTATCGTTGGTAAAAAGTATGATGCCGACGAACTGGTTGTCTATAAATTCAACGAAAATAAAGAGCCGGAAGAACTTTCGCGAGAGAAAGCACCTGAGGACGCGTCTGGAATCAAAGACATAAACGGAGATGTCGACAACATCAATGTAACTTATCTCTACACTAAAGACCCGGCATATTCTGTAACCGGTACAGACAGTGAACCTGTCTATGCAGGTCAGGAATCCAACGAGCCGGAAAGTGCAGAGAGCCTGAATGTCTACAAAGGAACCATTAACAACAAGTATGCCATTGAAATGACTCTGAATACGGATGGTGGCGCATACTATTCAGGGGAGTATTTCTACACGAAGAACAAAACACCGATACAGCTCAGAGGCCGGCTTATCGACGATTATGAACATCTTGTGCTCGAAGAATACGTAGGATTGAACAAAACCGGATCATTCAACGGCATATTGACCCGTTACGGGTATTCAGGAACCTGGACAAGCAGCGACGGCAACACAAGCTATCCTTTCAGTGTATCCAGACATTAATTCAAAAAACTCTTATGAAACGTCTTTCTATTTTATTTGTGGCAATAGCTGCGGCATCTGCACTATACGCAGATGTAAAAATACCTTTTAATGTGCCCGATCCCACTTGGGAGCTGCTTGCAACAGCAAAGGAGGGATGTGCGCCACTGATCTTTATGAGCCCCAATGCATCGTCTAAAAACCTTGTTGTCTGGGAAGGTCCGGAAGAAAGCACCTATCGCTGGGAATCTCCGTCGATGTACCTCAACGAGGGGGAAAGAAAGTTTACCATAGCTACATATAATGTATTCCCTGTAAAATCTTTTGACCAATATTGGGCTAATCTTGAGTTCATCAGACCTGAAGACAACTATTCAGGGTGGACGCAATCTTCGGAATTACGACAGGTGAAGACTTGGAAGCTTACAGAGCAGGATGTCATAAACTCGGACTTCGCTCTTGCATGGAAACATGGAAGTGATATGTATGTTATTGTCGAGGGAGGCGGTGGATGGCCCTGGACTTATCAGGAATATTTTGTGGGCAAGTTAAAAGACGGCTATGTGGTTTGTCCCTATATTTGCATTGTAGATATTGACTATGATTCTCCTCATCCGGGAATACTGAACGGGAAACTGGGCAGCGAAAACAGTCTTGGGAAGTTTACGGCAAAAGAGGTGGATTATATATTATCGAATGCGGAAAAAACAAAAGAGCAAATGCTTGTGATGTTTGGATACATTGACAATGACGGGGAGAAAAGGGACACATGGCTTATGACTGAACTTGTCAGTGCCGGAAAAGACGTTTCCGATAATAATGATGTTTACTCGACACCTGAGCAAATGCCGGAATACCCGGGAGGGCTAAACGGATTGATGCGACATATAGGCAGCAACCTCCGATATCCTGCATCCGCTCAGGAAAACAGGATACAAGGAAAGGTAGTGGTCAATATCGTTGTTGAGAAAAACGGTTCGGTCACAATTCTTGGAACAAGCGGAGCCAATAATCCTGATTTAGTAAAGGAGGCGAAACGGGTGGTAGCCACACTTTCCGGATTCACTCCGGGAAAAATGAACGGCAAACCTGTGCGTGTAAAAATGAGTCTGCCAATAAATTTCAGACTCTAAAAACACTCCATCAATACGAATAAAAAGTCGGATCACCGACATTCTCCGTGTCAGTGATCCGACTGTATCATTATCCGGTATAAGTTATTCTATATAAGTGGTATCCTCCTGTGCGACGGGACTTACGGCGGCTGGATCATAAATTTCCGCCACAGATGCCGTATCCTCGTCTTCAACAACAGTCGCCGTGTCTTTCTCGGCCACAGAGGTCTCATCATAATTCAGATAATTGAAAATTGCCTCTTCCTGAACTTTGTCTCTGTTTAAAATGGGATTATCTTCGTCATATTCCCCGCTACCTGTAGACATGTTGAGTTCTCCGCTATTAAGCGTCGTTATCATCATAAGCAGCCCCAGCACAAAGAAAAGCACACAGACAGTAGAAAGCAGCTTGTCAATCCCAAGCATAACGACAGGCGGCTTTTCTTCTGCGGTGTGACCGTTTTCTAAGCCGGATTTTGAATATCTCGCCAACAGCGCGCAAATGGACAGAAAACTCCATGCGAGCCATAACCCGCCGAGCGTGTAGAATGTGGCAAATCCGACTTCCGGGCCAAGAAGTCCCACTTGCCCGAGGAGAACACCGGTTATGCCAAGTGTCGCCACGCCCCATGCCATAAAAGTACGCAAAACATCGCGTCGACTCTCCTTACCGTTAAAATTCTTAAAATCGCGGAAAAACGGCGATATGAAATACCTTTCGTAAAATCCTCTATGTATCATAAGTCCTTAGTTTCAAGTTATACGGAATATTGATCGAGACCATGTTCACACCTGATCAACGACTTGTCGCGATGACTGTAAGCCATGGCATGATTGGCAGAACTTCTGTCCATCGGTGCTTCCCGATGCCACAAATGATATGCCAATGCGCAGAATTTGAGATAACGTTTTCCTACACCCGCATTTCTTAGACGGAAAGAGATATCAAGATCTTCACCCCCCCAACCGCTGAAATCCTCGTCATAACCGTTTACTGCAACAAGATCCTTTTTATAGAAAGACATGTTGCATCCCAGAACATTGTCTCGGTTTTTACGATATCTTGGTGCAAGATACACAGCAAGATTGGAGAAGCGCAATGCATTGGGACGCTTGGCCTCTATGCCGGAAGACAAAAAGTGTATCCACGGAATCTTCCCCGACTCACATATCTGTTTCGAGCGGCAACTGTCGAGTTGCACACGTCCTCCCTTCAGGAAATGGCCGGGACGGGCATTTCGCAAATGATCGGCAACAAACATCGGATGCAGGAAGATATCTCCGTCTATCTGGATAATATAATCCCCTACAGCAGCAGCAATACATTTATTCCGGATCATGGCCAGCCTGAAACCCAAATCGGGCTGCCATATATATTTGAGAGTAACGGGAAAATCTTTCTGGAACCTCTCGACAACCATGCGGGTTTCTTCTGTTGATCCGTCGTCCCCCACAATTACCTCATCAGGATAAACCGCGAGATTGCGGACACTTTCAAGACAAACCGCCAATGCGTCCGGACGATTATAGGTAGATATTATCAAAGAGCATGTCATATCTTGTCAGTAATGAAGCTGTTTTAATTTATTTTCGAGGAATCTTGAGAGTTTATCAGTCCTGTTTCCACATAAGTGATACGGTTTTCCTTTGCCTTCCGCAACAATTCCGCATTTTCGGGCCAGTTCCAGTCAAGACGATCGTGGCAACGATGCAGCATTAGCGCATAATGGGACGCTTTTACATGGTGAATTCCGGCATTTTCAAGACGAACATCCAAATCGCAATCCTCCCCTGTTCCGGCATGCACATAGCGCTCATCAAATCCGTTTACTTTCTCAAAATCATCACGATATAAGCCAAAATTGGCACCAAGTATCCCCTGAGTCTTTATTCCGATTGGTTTTCCGCATAACCAGGGAAATCTCCATGTACGACGCAGTTGTGCGCATGTCTGCGAAAATTTATTTCTGAACATCCCTGACAGCATTAACCTGCGCGCCTGCGAGAAATAATTCTTCGGCAATCTTTCAAGGCTTTCAAGCCATCCGCTCACCTCCTTCGATGTTTCTACACGTCGTCCGCCTGTCACTATTCCATGACGGGCCAGTCTGACATGATCTTCCACAAACCGGGGATGCGGTATGCAGTCGCCGTCTATGAATATCAGATACTCGCCTGACGAACGTCTCACTGCTGAATTGAGAGCCTTGTTCTTACGCCATCCTTCATCTGCATGCCATGAATGTATAATATGTATCTCCGGATGAGATTCGATATAATCGCGCAAAGCATCGATATTGTCCTTAGAGGAACCGTCATCGGCAACTATAACTTCAAAATCAGTGAAAGTCTGTTGCCGAAGGGCATCCAAAATCAGACGCAACCACTCGAAATGGTTATAAACAGATATAATTACTGTCGCACTTTTTTTCATCTTTATTTCATTGCAATGCCGTATATTCCTTGACAACTCTTTCTCCCCATTTATCCTCTATCGTACGTATATTGGCAATATCAGCATATTGCGGATAGCTGCACTTTGAGGTCAGTCTACTGAAATGGTGATGATAAATGCCTCCTACCACCGACAGCGGACGTACATCCCCAGATTCTTTGGAACGCTGTAAAGAGCGCATATACAAATCAAAATCCGCACCTTGCTGTGTTTCGTCCCACCTTCCAATAAGATCAATGCCTTTCCGGGTCATTACCACCGCGCTACCTGCAAATCCGGGTTTGAGACTTAGGCCATCCCTGTCCCAAAGATTATCACAGAATCTTTGAAAATTACCGTATGTGAGTTTCATCATAAGCTTTAAGGTCCATTCCTTTGCCTTGAATATAGAAATCAGCGGATATTTCACTCTCTTGAACCGTCGGTTTATCTTTTTGGCTTCATTCAGATCAAGCATGTTGTCGTTGGATGACAAAGTAACCGCCTCATAACCGTCCTTCCCAAGAATCTCAAGCAACCTCATATCCCAACTGTCCGACAACATTATATCGTTATTGAAAAATGCCAGCACATCTCCTCTGGCAGCATCGATACCCTGATTCTGACAATGTGGATAAGAATAATTGGCATCGTTACGTATAACCCTGACATTCTCTCCCGCCTGCTCAAAAAATTCAAGAGAGCCGTCTGTCGAACCATTATCAATTATTATAAGCTCCCATTCCGAACGGGTGCTCTTGCGAATCGATTCCAGATAAAGCCTGTTCATAGGCAACTGATTATATATGGCCGTGATTATCGATATCATCATTTACGGTGTTTCAGATATTTTTCAACTGTAAGGATTGATATTATCTTCTCCCTTCTTTTATCTTTAAACTGTTCAATGAATTTCTTCGATTCCTCCGCTATTTTTTTAGCCTCATCCTGATGAGACGCATAATATTTTATCTTATCTCCGACATCGGAGAAATCGGATTTAATTTCAATATAATGCACTCCCGGAATAAGTCTTGAATGCATCAGCCATCCCTCAACAGTGGGTCTGGGCATGACAGGCACACACCCCGAAGCCATAATCCATTGCAAAGAGGAAGCCATATCATAACCCTCAAGTGCCAAGATAAACTGATAGCTGAAATGTTCCGGAATCGTCACAAATCGGCTATGCCACTTCGACGGGAAACGATTATTGGTGTCTCCCAGATCAAACAGTTCATTATCTGACCATTGCTCAAAAAATCTTATTCTATCGGGTTTATCATATATATCTCCCCTGAAAAACAACTTGGGTATTTTCTTCTCAAAAGGTATGTTATCGTGAGGGTTGAGCCAATGACGAATCGAATCAAGGTTGAGAACTACCGCATTCTCTTCCCCTTCTCCGTTTAGCCTTCTGCATTTTATAATTGACGGGAACTCTGGATTCACTCTAATGTCTCCGTCAATAAATCCGACTTTTGCACTGCCCGGGAAATAACGTAATGCGCTCTGTGCATCAAAGGCATATCGACTCTGAAAATTATGGCGATTCACATCTTTTACAGACACACTCCTGTCGTCAACCGAATACAGTCTGTCAAGACGGCAATAAAGATTAACTCTGTCTCTTATATAATCCGCGTCTGCGCGCTGTTCCCAGCCTTTAAGCAACTTTCCCCTTTTATGAATCCAATATGTGCGTGGCAACAGGTTTGCGAACCAGTTGCTGATATAAAAAAGCAACGGGATCCTTTTACCCGCCAATATGTATTTCTTATAATAGTTCATGGACATCAACACAAATTTAACTCAAAATTTAGAAAATCGGAAGTTTATGAGTAATTTTGTGTCATGCGACTTCATTCAATATTGTTGATTTTAACCTTATGCCTTGCATCCTGCGGGGCAAAAAGCCGAAATAATACCGATGGAACCGGTATGTCAGACATTCCGGCATCGGAATCATCATCGAATATACCTTCGTTTGATGCAGACTCCGCATACTGCTATCTCGCCATGCAGGTGAAAGCCGGACCAAGAGTGCCGAATACAGAGGCTCACAAAAAAATCGGGAATTACCTCAGTGCTGAATTGAAACGGCATGGTGCAAATGTAATAGAACAGGCTGCCGATTTAAAAGCGTTTGACGGCACTATGCTTTCGGCAAGAAACATTTTCGGGGAGTTTAATCCCGATATGGATGACAGACTTTTGCTTGTAGCGCATTATGATTGCAGACCTTGGGCTGATCAGGATCCGGATCCGGAGAAACACAGACAGCCGGTTGAAGGTGCAAATGACGGGGCGAGCGGCACTGCGCTTCTTCTCGAAATCGCCCGGCAACTGTCTTTACAGAATCCTCAAAAGGGTATTGACATTCTCTTTGTCGACGCAGAAGACTGGGGGGAGGAAAATAACGATGATTCCTGGGCCATGGGAGCAAGATATTTCATAAACAATCCTATAAAACCGGGATATCTGCCATCACGGGTAATTGTAGCCGACATGGTTGGCGGAAAGAATGCAAAATTCCCGATAGAATACTTCTCACAACAGAATTCACCCGATTTGACCGCTAAAATTTGGAATTGTGCTGTCAGTGCAGGATATGGCGATTATTTCCCTAAACGCATGGGAGGGGCCATTACTGATGACCATGTGGAATTTATCAAAGCCGGTATTCCGGCAATCGACATAATAGAATATCACGAAGATTCCGGATTCGACCCCGACTGGCACACAAGCCACGATACTCTTGAAAATATAGACAAAGCTACACTCAAGGCAGTAGGATCGACTTTGTTGCGATATATATACGAATAATAAAAAGACTTTTAAATATGAATTTCATTGAAGAATTGACATGGCGCGGCATGATCCACACGATGATGCCCGGTACGGAGGAACAACTCGCAAAAGAGATGACTACCGCTTATTTGGGAATTGACCCGACTGCGGATTCTCTACACATAGGACACCTTTGCGGTGTAATGATGCTGAGACATTTCCAGCGTTGCGGACATAAACCTCTGGCACTTGTAGGAGGAGCGACAGGAATGATCGGTGATCCTTCCGGCAAATCGGCAGAACGTAATCTTCTGGATGAGGCGACCTTGCGTCATAATCAGGAGTCGATAAAGGCCCAGTTGTCAAAATTTCTTGACTTCGATTCAGATGCACCCAACCGTGCGGAGATGGTGAACAATTACGACTGGACAAAGGATGTGACTTTCCTCGATTTTGCACGAGAAATAGGCAAGCACATCACTGTCAATTACATGATGACCAAAGACAGTGTTCAGAAACGTTTGAATGGTGAGGCACGCGACGGTCTGAGTTTCACTGAGTTTACATATCAGCTCCTTCAGGGATTTGATTTTCTTCACCTTTACGAGACCAAGGGTTGCAAATTGCAGCTTGGAGGCTCCGATCAATGGGGGAATATCACTACTGGTTCTGAACTGATACGCCGCAAGCTCGGAGGAGAGGTTTTCGCCCTGACTTGTCCGCTTATCACAAAAGCTGACGGAGGCAAATTCGGCAAGACTGAAAGCGGGAATGTTTGGCTTGACCCCAGATATACATCCCCGTATAAATTCTATCAGTTCTGGCTGAATGTATCGGATGCCGACGCAGAAAAATACCTTAAGATTTTCACTTTCCTTAGCAAAGAGGAGATAGAGGATCTGGTTAAAGAACATGCCGAAAATCCTGGCGCGCGTCCGTTACAGAAGCGCCTTGCCAAAGAGGTGACTGTAATGGTTCACAGTGAAAAGGATTATCAGGCGGCAGTAGAGGCTTCACAGATTCTTTTCAGCAACTCAGCGGGAGAAGCCCTGAAAGCACTTGACGAACAGACATTGCTCGATATCTTTGATGGCGTACCGCGGTTCTCTTTACCAAAAGCAGAGCTGGAAGCAGGTGTTCCGCTTCTCGACCTGCTTGCTGTCAGGACACAGGTGTTCCCGTCAAAAGGGGAGGCGCGCAAAATGGTACAAGGAGGCGGTGTAAGCATCAATAAAGAGAAGCTTACTGACCCGGCCGCTGTTATTGATGCAAATTCTCTTCTCGGTGGCAAATACATCCATGTTCAGCGCGGCAAAAAGAATCACTTCTTACTCGTAGCGGAATAATGGACAACAAACCTCTGGTATCTGTATTGATGCCGGCATATAATCAGGCCGAATACATTAAAGATGCCCTTGATTCACTTCTGAATCAGACATACCGGAATTGGGAAGTGGCCGTTGTAGATGACGGCTCTCCCGACAATGTGGCTGAAATTGTGAAACCTTATGCGGAAAAAGACTCCCGCATAAGGTTTTATCATACAAAAAACGGAGGAGTCTCTTGCGCCCGTAATTTTGCTGCTTCCGTAACATCGGGTGAATATATCATACCGCTTGATGCCGACGACATATTCAAACCTGATTACATCGAGAAATGCATAACGGCATTCCAAAAAAATCCGGAACTGGATGTGGTGTATTGCCAATGGAAAATGTTTGGAGCAGTTCATAAAACTCCAGAACTTGAATACAAAGGGTACCGTGATTTGCTGATATACAATTCTATTTTCTGCTCCGCTATGTATCGTCGAAGCGACTTCAACAGAATCGGAGGCTACGACACAGAGATTCCTTATGGCTTTGAGGATTGGGAATTCTGGATAAGACTGATCTGTGATAATTCAAAAGTATATCAGATTCCGAAGCAACTTTTCCTATACAGAATCAAATCCTCTTCCAGATCCACTGGCTCTAAAGAGGAAGACAAGCAAGCGACTACTCACAAATATATTTTCAGGAAACATATGGATTTATATATGCAACAGTTCCCAGATTATATCTCAGTTCTCCAACAAAACGCATATTTCCGCCACAGAAACGAGAAGTGGAAGCGTCGCTCTCTGGTCAGCAGGTTATGGTATGCTATAAAAGGTACTATATAATATTATTCCAAAACTAAAATAATTCAGGCCTCATTCCTTTTGTCTCACAAAAAGAAATGAGGCCTGAATATTTTAATTTTTGTATATGCCGGAAAAATTACTTTTTAAGCACTGCGGCCGGCATCACAACGGGTTTGCCGGTTTCTCGCACTACTGGCATAGGAGCATCCCACGCCGTCAGAATTCCGCTGAATTCATCCGCCATGGATTTCAACTTCTTGGCATACTTCTTATTCCCTGCGAGATTATTGCGTTCCCCTATATCTTCCTTGAGGTTATAAAGTTCAAGGTCTCCTGTAGCCATACGGTAAACGACCTTCCAATCTCCTTTTCTCATGGAGCTGAGGAAATCGATATCTTCCAGATCATAAGGCTTCCACTTATGAGGATAGTGCATTACGATAGGCCGTTCGGGATCAAGGCCCGTCACGCTTTCAGGCAGCACCATGTTGGTAGCCTCTTTCTGATTTGTCACCTTGCCTGATGCGACAGCGTCAGCCGCATATTTGGAACCGTCTGTTATCAGTTTCACAAGACTCTTGCCATCCACCGGTTGCACCACCTTCGGATCTTTCACACCGGCCATCTCAAGGATTGTGGGAAACATATCCTCGCAAGTTACCGGTGTGCTGAGACGCGTACCGGGCGACACATGTCCTTTCCAGCTGAATGCCAACGGAACACGGATTCCACCTTCATAACACGAGCCTTTCCCTTCACGAAGTGGAAGATTTTGTGTATGAAGAACTCCACCTTTCTGCTTGTTCTCACTGTTTCCGCCGTTATCAGCCATTAAAATGATGATGGTGTTGTCGGCAACCCCTTTTTTCTCAAGATAGTCCATTATGTCTCCGAGACTCTTGTCTACGCCCTCCACCATTGAAGCATATTTTGCCTGGCCTTTATCCATTCCGGCATCCAGATATTTCTTGTAGAATCTCTTGTCTGCCTGAATTGGAGTATGGGTAGCATAATGAGCCATGTACAGATAAAACGGCTCGTTATGCGCTATAGGATAATCCAGCGCCTGAAGAGCCTCGCGGGTAAGAGCCTCGGTAAGGTGCACTCCGGTGCCATAATACTGTGTCATATTCTGGACTGCAAGCATATTCCATTTCTCAGGAATATTGCCATAGTTCTCTTCGCTCTGGTAACTTCTGGGCATTCCTGCCACATTTCCTGCCACATTCACCACAAAGCCCATATTGTGAGGGCTTGCACCCGGTGTGCCTATCGATGCCCAGTGTCCTTTGCCGACATGGACTGTAAAATAGCCGGCATCTTTAAGAAGCTGCGGTAGAGGAGTCACATATTGGGAGTATGATATGCCGTCTACAGGACTCATTCCGTTTATATTCCATTCTGGGCGCGAAAGAGCATCCGTCGGGGATACTACTGTTTTCCCTCCCGCCTCCATCGCAGTCGCACCTCCGGTAGCGTCAGACGGCGTGTCTTTTGTTACTGATGTCCAGTTGGTAATTTTCGAATGAGCAGCATTCATACCCGAAAGCATCGATGTGCGCGTCGGTGTCGACACCGGACACGCATACGCATTGCAAAGAATCGTACCCTGATTGGCAAGACGCTGCATGTTCGGAGTGTTGAACCTGGTATTATGCGGATAAACCTCCTCCCCGTATGCAACCTGGCTGTCTACCCAGCCGTAATCATCAATCAGGAAAAATACGATGTTAGGTCGTTGTTGCTCCGCGGCAGCCACAGTAAAAGGCACAAAAAGTGCAGAGCCGGTAATTAGTTTTGCAATTGATTTCATTGGCGATATTAAAATTCAATGTTAGGAGAACTTGGGCAACATCTTACCCTAATCTGTTTTTACACACTAAATTACTAATAAATTACCAATATCCGAATTAAAAAACAGCTTAAATTTCAAAACTATTCTTTAACATTTTCCGTTTTATAAATAGAAGTGATTTAAACTCATTTTAACATTCGACAAATCATCAAACAATAAAAAAATGGAAATCTGGATAAATATTTTCGGCTACGCAGCTGCAATCTGCATGGTTTGTGGCTACTTGCCTCAGGCCATACATACAATAAAGACTCGTGAAACTGACGGAATAGCCCTCCCCACATTCCTGTTGATGTTTCTCGGTTCATTATTCTTCATAGTACAGGGGATACTTATTCACAATATTCCTCTATGGCTCACAAATACAATTACTGCAGTCTGCGCGGGGATCGTATTCGGCATCAAAATGTATAACGACTACTTCAAAAGCAAATAAGTGATCCCCTCGCCCCCACCGTTTCCCTATTAGCGCCCTATTACCCCTATTAGTCCCATTACCCCTATCCCGCTCCATAATGCCCCATCAGTCCCGAAGCTCCCTAAAGACCCTAAAGTCCTTAAATTCCTATTTGCCCTATTAGTCCTATTAGCCTTATTAGCCTTATTAGCCCTATCAAAAATTAATTGCCGCAACCGGCCCCTAAAAGACAAAAGTAACAGCCTCGATGAAATCACCGGGGCGCAGACAGGTCTCTATCCCTATTTTAAACCAACGGAAAGGAGCCCCGTATAATCCGGAAATATATGGACTCCGCGATGTTGCAACCTTACGCCAGTTCTCCCTGTGATGCGAACCATAAACCGTAAATCTTAAACTTGAGTCATTGCGAGGGAAAAGACCGAATATGCTTACGCTTTGCAGATGTTTGTCTGTTTCCGGATATCCCAAAGAGAGTGCCTCGGTTTCCATATATACTCTTCTGACCTCTTCGGTAGGATCCGGTGGTGTTTCTTCCGCTGAATCGTCATCAAAACCCGCTTTATAAGGTCTTGATTTATTAAAATTGGCTAATTTCCCCGATGGAATCGGTAATTTATGATATATTTCAGAGGTGTTCCTATTATCAAACTCGATGTTTGAAATTTGTTTGAATTCTGTTTGAATTTTGTTCAACATCTCGATTTCATCGGCAGAATATCGGTCATACACCCAACACCTCACCGGTGATCCGTCTACACTGACTGATCTGACACCAAACACCTCCGATTTAGGGTCACGGAGTGAAACCTGCTCTGTAGCGTACACCTCAATTCGCTTTATGCCTAATGTGTCGATATCAATTTCATCTGTAGAGCGGATACAATACTCCAACGATGCCGGCACATTCCTTATCTCAACACCTGAATAAAGCCGGTCATCCCGAATCTGCATACTTATAACCGGCAATAACGGTGCCTCTTTTACTGGAAGAGCCACTTGAACTTCTCTTAACCTTCCCCTTTCGCCATTATTAAAGACAGCACACCATGCCAGCCTACATGGCGATGTAAAAAGATTGTGAATCAGAGCAGTATTAAAGTAACCTGAAAGCAGGTCATTGACCGCCGATTGATAATTATTTTTCAACTTGCCGCTTTCTGGCGTATCAACCCCATGAAAATCACCGGTAAGCCATCCGTTAACCCTGTCTTTATCTTCATCCGGCACCACAAAACTCATCTCCTTTGAAGGCCAACCGCCCATGGCCGGATGTGTATTGCCTGAAGAATCGACAACCATTGAGGGGAGACACGGTTCAAATCCGGGAAGAACCTCACCACAGAATCTCATGTTGAAATCTACGCTATCAAGAAATATTTCAGATTCCCTATTAGCTGTGCCTGCAACATCATCTATTGACTCTCCGTCTTTCAACACTATAGTGGTGACACTGATTTTATTAAACAGTATTCTTTTTCGCATGACAATCCTTTTTGTCATCGAAATTACACCCCTCTTTCATTATTGAGCCTTTATCCATTTACATTACAGTGTCTCAATAATGGAACTTTATCCACAAAATAAATCAGGCAATACGCAATCGACTTTTAACTGCTCCGTGAGCCTTGGAAAGAGAACCGGAAAGTAGGTCATATAGCTTCATCGTAAATATCGAAAGCAACCACGATGCACAGAGTATCACGCATACACGAAGCACAGGATTTCCAAGCACAGGATTCATAAAAACAAAAAGTTTTTTTGTAGAGGCTGTGAAGAACAGAGCGTGAAGAAACCAGATATGCATCGATTTAATTCCAAGGTCTGTCAGTGCTACTTTCAGATAGCCGAAAAGTTTCGATGAAACCGCTGAAATCTGTTCTCCGGAATCCATCAGCAATGCCACAGCCCCGACAAACAAAGGAGTGACGATAAAATCGGCAGTTTTGGCATATGGAATGCCCCGCAAAAGATAAAAAGCCACCATTCCAACGAGTGAAATCCACAGAATCTTCCCTCCGGCCTCTATGTTTATCCGCGAGAAAACTTTATAATGAGCCATCCAATATGCAGACAGCACAATAGGCATAAATTTGAAATAACGGTCAAATCTCTTTATTATCTCTATTGTCAAAAGCTTAGGATAGAAATAATAAGCTCCATAGATTGCTCCGAAAATCAGAAGCAGGACAACAAGCCCCCGCCAGCGGTAACGGTCGATGATTCTTGAAAGGAACGGCATGGTTAACATGGCGAGAATGTAAAAGCTTACATACCAGCAATAATAGTTCAAGCCTCCCCACATACCGAACATGTTGAGAACAAAATTACCAGGTGAAATTTTATAATGAGTGTAAAATATTGCGATTGGAAGACATATTCCTAGCAGTATAAACCAGAAATGGGCAAGAAGATGCCATATTCGTTTCACTGCATGGCGCAGATCGCGGGTCTTGGCGAATTCATATCCATACCCAACCAGAAATGAGAATAATGGCACGGCAAAAGGTATGATTTTCCCGGGGCATGAATGTCCCGTAACCATAAGTATTATAGCAAGTCCCCTTATTATTCTCGATTTGTCATTCCCGAATTGCATAATCGTTCTTCTAAGAAACTTTTTAAATAGTTTCTAAAAATCATGCAAATTTAGTGAATAATAATCTAACTTGTCTTTTGAACCGGTTTTTTAACATTCCCCTAATAAAAATCCTCCCCTTTTTTCATTCACAAAAAGAACGATTATCTGAATATGTATTCTGACTCAGGTGTATTATCTGACTGGGCTGCCTTACGCACAAACATCTTCAGGTATTTGCGAGCAATACGGACAATGTTTATTTTGTGATTCTCCATTATCGAGCGGGTTATCTCCGCCCCCTGATCCACTTTATACTCCTCTCCTCCAAACCGTATCTGCGGAGCCGAAAATTTGCCTTTAATATTGACCCCAAACGGAATCGGGACTGGAGACTTCATCACACCAATATGATAATATAGATCCCCGTTAAAATTATTGACACCCTGCATCTGCAGATTATATCGGTCAAATTCAAAATTAAATGGATACAGCATCAACAGATTATCTCTGACCTGTGCGTGAACATTCATATCCCGTATATGAATGTCTCCGGAGTTGTGAATCATAAGCATGCGGGTAACTCTGCGTATAAAATGATCCTGATGAACAGTCAGGCCTCTCCCCTGCACAAACATATCGGCACTTACAGACGGCACATCAATATACATATTGGGGGAATAGCTCATCCGGGCATCGATATCAGCCGAAACTTCTCCTGATAGATTCTTCATTTGCGGCATCATCAGCAGAAGCGTATGGAAATTCTTAAAAAAATTCACAACATTTATATCATGAATACCTCCTTTTATGTCAACACCCATCTTCTCAACATTTCCCGTATTTATTCCAAGAGCTAATCCCAAGTCACCAAAATCTGACGATATTCTTAAATCCTTCACATCTGCATTCCCGTCACGTACTGAAATATCAGTAGACAAATCCTCAAGTTGCAGATTCATATAACGCGTCATTCGGGCATTGGCATGCACATCAGCCACCAGATTACGCGGAATCAGCATTGCAGTCGTATCAAATGCTGACTGCGATTCATCAGAGGCTTTTACTGTCGGTGTGACTCCTGATTCGTTAACACCTTTGGTAAGCAGTACACCCTTTTCATAAGCCGCTGCAAGTTGATTAATCTGGACAGTGTCAAGTGCAGCATTGAGGCTAAGATATATCGGAGAGACATCCTTGTCACATAAGAAACTTCGCATATTGCCTATTTTTGCAGAAAGATCCAGCCCTGTTGACTGCGAACGCAAATGTAGCCTATGAAGCAATACCGAATCAAGAGAAGCTTCCACATATAGATTATCAAAACTGTTGATTACCGGGAATGAGGGTGTTCTCAACATACCCCCTGCAATCTTTACGGATGCTTGTCCGTCCCATTGCAACAGTTTTTTCTTAACTGAGTCCGAAAGATTTGCTGTAAGATATTTGGAAGAATGCGGGAACTTCCCCAAAGCCGGATCGTCCGCACACCAAAGTACCGGGATAGCTGAAGCAGGCAGTTTATAAGCCTCAGGAAGCCGTCTTAGGGACATTTTCGTATATACCCCGGCAAGATCCAGAGAAGAGCCTTCAAGTTTCCCCATAACCGATTCCCCTTTTAAGTTTAAATCAGCGTTAAGCAAACTCGATTTTGACGGGATAACCTTAATCTTGGCTTTAGCCGCTACGCCATTGGCAACAACGTTCATTGCATTGCCGCTATTCTTATAATGCATCCCTTTTGCTGTAAGGTCAATATTTATCGGAATATTAATTAGAGAACCCACATTTGTAATGCCTCCCACTCTACTCTTTACCAGGAGTCGTCTCACATCCGCTTTGATTTTTTTATTCTCTATATCTATTTTGTCTGCACTCAGACCGACCTCAAGATCAGTTCCACTAAAGGAACCGGTAGAAACAGAACCGACTTTACCCTTAAAATCAACTTCAAGGGTCTTTCCGGAAGCTATAATATCTTTAGATGGACAACACATCCCGTAATCAGTCAACGATAGGTCCCCTTTTATATCCAAACTTCCAATATTCCCCTTTCTCACTTCAGATAAATCAAGACTTCCTGAAATATCAGTACCAAGATTCCCCCTTAATCCATATGTTGACAACCCCTTTATTGTCTTGCCGATTTCAGTGGCATTCACTTTCCCCTTTAACTGAAATTCCACCACGGGAGCAAAAACAATATCCTTGATACGTGCTGAAACCGACACGTCAATTCCTTTACCCGCCAAACTAAAGTCTGGGATATAAAAGTATGATTCCCTGACATCCTTACCATTAAAAAACATTTTACCTTTTACTCCGATATGGCGTACCGGACAGGAGCCTTCCCCCGTAAATTGGCTGACAATATCGCTGTCATTCAATTTTATATCAGCCTCAACTGATGGAAATCCACGGTCCGATAACTTAAATGGGGTTGCAAGAGAAGCTGATGCATCAAGTATAACGTCCGTATCAATTGACTTCATAGCAGTTCCATACCCGTTTGGCATATATTCAAGGAACTTTATAACATCGAAACCCGTTATCTTGAAACCCAAATCGTTTATCACGGGATCTTCTCCGACACTTATATCCATTTTTAACTTTCCCTTTGCGTTGCCGAAAGCTACCGAATAATCAGAAGTAGTAATCGAAAACGGATTGAACCCAAGGCCGACATTACCATTAAGAGCAAACGGAAAATCGCGTAGCAATGCAATCCCCTTGGTCCGGGCATTAAGAAGACCACTTAAAGAAAAGTTGTAGATATCACTGTCATTAATCCTCTTCAAAGACATTTCGTTCAGGGCTATGTCTATTCCAGCTTTCTTTACATTACTGAAAAACCTGATACGTTTAGGATTACGCAATGTCACATTATCTGCTGTAAAATAAGGAAGTTCCCCCTTTGAGACAGAAGATTTGAATATATCGTAGTTTGTAATTAAATCAGAAGCTGATACCAGATTAACATCTATTGAGTCTATCTCAACGTCCTTGAAATATAATTTACCTGTCAACAGACGCATGATATTGATTCCTCCTTTTATTTTGGACGTAGATGTAAGAAAACGGGCATCCGGGGGAAGTTGCGCCATTATATCCGGACTCAGTTTATCAAGACTACGGCTCACAACCCTTATTGAATCAATCTCTATACAAAAGCGTGGAAAAGTGGACCACAGAGAATACCTCGCATTACACACTCTCACATCAGCTGACAAATTCTTGTTTGCCTCCCGGTTTATAAGTCCGGTAAAGCGTTCGGGAGTCAGCCACCAGGTCACCAGCCCGGCAAGCAGTATGATAAAAACAATAATTATGCCTATAGAGAACAGAATCCACCGCACGACTCGCCGTAGCGTGCCGCGCGATGGCTTTCCATCCTTTCGCTCATGGATATTTTCCATTAAGTCAGACATAACAATAGCGGATTTGAAATTCTAACAAATCCGCTATTGTGTATGTTCATATAGACTTTTATGAAAATTTTAGAAACTGTTTAATTGGGTTTAAAGATCATGATTTCTTGACCGAGGTCTTGCGAGGCTTCTTAACCGGAGCATCATCCTGCTTAGCCATAAGTGTCTTTACATCCTCCAGAGACAAAGAAGACGGATCTGTTGCCTTTGGAATCTTGTAGTTAGTTGCTTTCCGCGCACCTTCTTTTTTATAGGCCACATATGGTCCAAACCTGCCATTAAGGATTTCAAGACCTGGCATCTCCGGAAAATCCTTTATCAGCTTGTTCGCCTCTGTCTCACGCTTCGCCAATATAAGTTCTTGGGCCTCTTCAAGTGTAATAGCCTGCGGAGTCTGAGCCTTTGGAATGGACACAAACATCTTGTCATGCTGGATATATGGCCCAAACCTGCCGATAGCAGCCTTTACGGGCTTACCTTCAAACTCGCCTAACAGTCGCGGGAGTTCAAACAGTTTCAATGCTTCTTCCAAGGTTATATCCGAAATGCTCTGATTCTTCTGTAGGCTGGCAAACTGCGGTTTCTCTTCATCGGAAGCCTCTCCGATCTGGACCACAGGCCCGAATCTTCCGATCTTTACAGATACTGGCTTGCCGGTCTTCGGATCAGTACCAAGTACTCTTTCTCCAACCTTATGTTCAAGTCTCATTGCTTCCACTTTCTCGATTGCAGGGTGGAACGACGAATAAAATCCGGACATTTCGTTTCTCCAGCCTAATTTACCCTCCGCTATCTCATCAAATTTCTCCTCTACACGGGCGGTAAAATTATAATCAAGAATCTCAGGGAAATATTCTGTAAGGAAATCATTAACCACCATACCTATATCGGTAGGCAACAATTTCCCCTTGTCGCTTCCACTGTTTTCTGTAATCAGTTCCCGGTCTATCTTTCCATTACTCAAAGATACACGCACATATTCTCGAGGAGTGCCATCCTTATCTCCGTGACGGATATATTCACGACTCTGTATTGTGGAAATTGTAGGCGCATAAGTAGACGGGCGCCCAATTCCCAGATCCTCCATTTTCTTCACAAGAGATGCCTCCGTATACCTGGCAGGGGGCATTGTAAATCTCTCCGTAGCATGAATTGACTGTGGTTCCAAAATCTCTCCCTCTCTTAATTTGGGAAGGAGTCCCGAATTCCCTGCAACCTCATTGCCTGAATCTGTCAACAGTTCATTGCCGGCTGAATATACTTTCATAAATCCGGGGAACTTTACAACCTCTCCCTCTGCTTTAAAAACATGCTGTTCTCCGCTTACCTCTATCTCAACATTTGTCTTTTCCAAAACTGCATCTGCCATTTGGGAAGCGACGGCACGTTTCCAGATCAACTGATAAAGCTTCTGCTCCTGTGATGTACCGGAGATACTTGTATTTGAGACATATGTAGGACGTATCGCCTCGTGTGCTTCCTGAGCACCCTTGGAATTGGTATGATAATGACGCACCTTAACAAAATCTGCTCCATACGCGGATTCAATTGAAGCGGCAATATCCTTTATTGCCAGTGCCGAAAGGTTTGTGGAGTCCGTACGCATGTACGTAATCTGTCCGTCTTCATAAAGTTTCTGAGCGATACGCATTGTCTGGTTTACTGAAAAACCAAGCTTGCGCCCGGCTTCCTGCTGGAGGGTAGACGTTGTGAACGGTGGTGCCGGTGAACGCTTTACAGGCTTAACCGTAAGGTTTTTAACCCGAAATGTTGCTTTCGAACATCTCCTTAAAAACTCCTCGGCTTCTTTTTCATCGGAGAGTTTATTCTTCAATTCAGCCTTAAAGCCTACAGCAGAGTCTCCTTTAAAAACTCCACTTACTTTGTAGAACGCTTCAGGTTTAAAAGCCTCAACCTCCTTCTCTCGTTCGCATATAAGTCGTAACGCAACAGACTGAACCCGGCCGGCCGAAAGAGCCGGCTTTATTTTTCTCCATAACACCGGACTCAATTCAAATCCGACAATTCTGTCAAGCACACGCCGTGCCTGCTGGGCATTGACCATATCTATATCTATGCCCCGCGGATTCTCAATTGCATGAAGAATAGCCGGTTTGGTTATCTCATGAAAAACTATTCGCTTTGCTTTGGCAGGATCTATTCCCAAAACTTCGGCAAGATGCCATGCGATAGCCTCTCCCTCTCGATCCTCATCGGATGCGAGCCATACGGTATCTGCCTCTTTGGCTGCTGTCTTAAGCTGCTTTACAAGCGGTTTCTTTTCTGAAGGTATCTCATATTGTGGGGAGAAATCAGTATCTACCTCTACACTCATACCATGCTTTTTGAGGTCACGGATATGACCGTAGCTTGACATAACCTTGAAATCTTTTCCAAGGAATTTTTCTATTGTCTTCGCTTTGGCAGGAGACTCAACTATTACGAGGTTTTTCATGTCTGTCTTTTTGAGTTTTAACAATAAATTCCTACCGGATGTTCTGTTTATTTATGTGGATTGTCCTTTCTTGCCTTCAAAGTATTGATCATCAGAGAACATATTGTCATCGGACCTACTCCTCCCGGAACAGGAGTGATGAACGAACACTTTTGCGCTACATTCTCGAAATCCACATCACCGCGCAAACGCCATCCGCTCTTGCGGGTTGAATCGGACACACGTGTAGTACCCACGTCTACTATGGCTGCTCCATCTTTAACCATATCTTCCGTTACAAATCCCGGCTGACCTAAAGCAGCTACAATTATATCTGCTTCTCGACATATTTCCTTAATATTGGGAGTCGCGGAATGACATACTGTGACTGTGCAGTTTCCCGGATCGGATTTCTGCATGAGCAGAGAAGCCATGGGTTTGCCAACGATATTGCTGCGGCCAAGCACTACTGCATGCTTCCCTTTCGTTGGCACGCCATAACGTTTCAGAAGCTGCATGATACCTGCCGGAGTCGCCGGGAGAAAACAGGGAAGTCCAACCGACATACATCCCACATTTACAGGATGGAAGCCATCCACATCCTTTGCCGGAGACACCTCTCGGATTATCGCCTGCTCGTCTATGTGACGTGGAAGAGGCAACTGAACGATGAATCCGTCAACCTCAGGATCATCATTAAGTTTATGAATCTCCTCGAGCAGACGCTCTTGGGTGACATCATCTTCAAAACGGATCAACGTACTTTTGAATCCACATTCGCCACAGGCCTTCACTTTGTTTGCAACATATGTCTCCGAACCTCCGTCATGTCCTACAAGTATAGCCACAAGGTGAGGTGCACGCAACCCTTGCGCTGTCATTTCAGCAACTTCCGCCGCAATCTCCTGTTTGATCTCTGCAGCTGTCTTTTTACCATCTATCAATATCATGGTTTATACTATTTTAACCGTTAAATTTTAAATTATGCCCGAATTTAACTTTCCTTCTCCTTAGAAGAGATTATATAGAAATTTTTTCGTAACAAATATAAGAAACTATTTATACAGTTTCTAAGTGAGTGTTTTTTGCATTTAATCTGCAAATTTAGACAAAAAAGGATAAAAACTACAACAAAAGCTAAAAAGATTGTAATTGGACAATAATTGGACAATAATACACCGGTATAAATTTTCGCCCCCGATCCTTACAATCCGCTTTATCCCGCAGCTACCGGGTGTGCTATTATTCCCTTATAGTCTATGCCGTACCAGTCCCTGTTAGGAAGTTGGTTTATGAAGTTGGTTTATTAGGAAGTTGGTTTGTCCCCAAACCAACAATCCCCCGTGTTTCCCCGCACTCCCATTAGTCCCCATCCTCCATCCCTAATGTCCCTAAAGTCCTTAAAGACCTTAAAGACCTTAAGCTCCCCTAATCCCCCTGTTTCCTCATAGCGCCCATACAATACGCCAATTTGTTTTTTATCCCTCTCTTCGACTCCTATGTCGTAAATATTGATTACCTTTGTACGATGTCAATAGAAAATACTTGAAACGATGGTATATAAATATGACTGTTTAGTTATCGGCTCCGGCATCGGTGGCATGAGTTTCGCACTCAAGGCTGCTCGCGGAGGAGCCAAAGTGGCGGTTATCTGCAAAACCGCGCCCGATGAGGCTAACACATTTTTTGCACAAGGCGGTGTGGCCTCGGTAACAAATCTTAAAGTAGACAATTTCGAAAAACATATTCACGATACGATGGTGGCCGGCGACTGGCTCAGCGATCCGAAAGCCGTGGAAAAAGTCGTGAAAAACGCTCCTTCCCAAATCAAAGAGCTTATCGGCTGGGGAGTTGACTTCGACAAAAAGGATGACGGAGAGTTTGATCTCCACCGGGAGGGGGGACACTCAGAATTCCGCATACTACATCATGCGGACAACACTGGCGCTGAAATACAGACAAGTCTGGTCGAGACCGTCAAAAAGACCCAAGGAATAGATCTGTTTGAAGACAGATTCGCTGTTGAAATAATAACACAACACCATTTAGGCAAGATCGTGACACGACGCACTCCTGATATTACATGCTACGGAGCATATGTGCTCAACGAAGCCACTGAGCAGGTTGACACTTTTCTTGCAAAAGTAACTGTAATGGCAACCGGAGGTGTCGGTGCTGTCTACACAACAACAACAAACCCGCTGATCTCTACCGGAGACGGGATTGCAATGGTTTATCGTGCAAAAGGCACTGTGGCGGATATGGAATTCATTCAGTTCCACCCAACCGCTTTATATCATCCGGGTGACAGACCATCGTTCCTTATCACAGAAGCCATGCGTGGATATGGCGCAGTACTGAAAAATCTCGATGGCTCGGAATTCATGCAGAAATATGATGAACGACTGTCGCTGGCTCCTCGTGACATTGTGGCCAGAGCCATTGACTCCGAAATGAAACTTAACGGCACTGACCATGTATATCTTGATGTGACACATAAAGATCCCGAGGAGACGAAACGCCACTTCCCGAATATATATGAAAAATGCCTCTCCCTTGGAATTGATATAACGAAAGACATGATTCCGGTCGCTCCAGCAGCCCATTACCTTTGCGGTGGAATAAAGGTGAATCTTGACGGTGAAAGTTCTATCCATCGTCTTTACGCTGTAGGTGAATGCTCTTGTACCGGTCTTCACGGTGGAAACAGACTGGCGAGCAACTCTCTGATAGAAGCTGTTGTATACGCTGATGCAGCTGCCCGTCATGTGCTTGAGCACATCGATGAATACGACTGGAGAGACGATGTCCCTCAATGGAACGATGAGGGAACAGTACATCCCGAAGAAATGGTGCTTATAACACAATCCGAAAAAGAAGTGAACCAGATCATGGGATATTACGTTGGGATTGTGAGAAGCGACTTGAGATTAAAAAGAGCTTGGAACCGTCTTGACATATTGTACCAGGAAACTGAGAATCTGTTTAAGACAAGCAAGCCTTCTCGCAAGCTCTGCGAGTTGCGCAATATCATTAATGTGGCATATCTAATCATGCGTCAGGCGATGGAGCGTAAAGAAAGCCGTGGTTTGCATTTCACTGTCGACTACCCTCATCCTGATAAAGTATAATTAAGACTTGTCTAACAAAAGAATGAACAGACACAGATCACCTCTATATTTATTGCCGATATTGGCAATATCGTTATTGTTCACTGCTGTAAGTGCCCAGAAGAGCAACGACGCAGCTTTGAACCGCAATATGAATATTTTCAATTCTATTGTAAAGCAAGTTGAACTCTTTTACGTCGATTCCATAAATACGGAAGAGAGCTTCAAGGCTGCCATAGAGGCATTCCTTGCGTCTACTGATCCATATACCGAGTATTACAGCGCAGACGATCAGGAACAATTACAGAAAATGACCACTGGTGAATACGGAGGTATCGGTTCGTACATTCTTGAAAGAAACGGTGCTTCTTATATCTCCCAGCCAATGGAGGGCAGCCCCTCGGCATTGGCCGGTTTGAAACCGGGAGATCACATTATTAAAGTGGACACCGTGGATGTATCATCAAAAAAAAGCTCTGAGGTTACAAAACTTTTAAAGGGCATCCCCGGCACAAAAGTAACTGTAACCGTGAAACGTCCGTATGTACAGGACTCAATAGTAACAGTTAAGATAACACGTGGCAAAGTTCTGGAGCCAAGTCTTGCCTTCGACACTCTCATGCCAAACGGGATAGGTTATCTGCGCTTGTCAAGTTTTATCGACAAGACTCCGGCTGAGACTAAACGGGTATTTGAGAAATTCAAATCATCCGGAAATCTGAAGGGAGTTATCCTTGATTTAAGAGGCAACGGGGGTGGTCTTGTCGAAAGCGCGATCGATCTTGTCGGTAATTTTGTACCGAAAGGAACACAGATCGTTCGCACGGTAGGCAAAGATGCGGCACAAGAACGGACATACAAGACAACCCGCACTCCCCTTTTGGGAGATGTGCCTCTTGCCGTATTGATGGATGGAGGTAGTGCCTCGGCATCCGAAATTGTAGCCGGCTCACTGCAAGATCTTGACCGTGCGGTACTCATAGGCTCCCGTAGTTTTGGTAAAGGACTTGTACAAAATCCCGTGCAATTGCCATACGGTGGCCTATTGAAAGTGACTATAGCAAAATATTATCTTCCTTCTGGACGTCTGATCCAGGCTATTGACTATTCTCATCGTAATCCGGACGGAACAGTTGCCCGAGTACCCGACAGCCTAACAAACGTATTCAAGACAGTTCATGGAAGGGAAGTTAGAGACGGGGGCGGACTGCGTCCTGACTCAACAATCGAATGGCCGGCAGTAAACCGTTTGGTATATAATGCTGTAGCAGACAACTGGGTCTTTGATTTTGCCAATAAATTCGCATCAGAAAATCCTTCGATTTCCTCTCCGGACGACTTTGAGGTGACGGACACTATCTACAATGCCTTCAAAGCATCTATTGACCCTAAAAAGTTTAAATACGACAAAGCTTGCGAAGACATGGTAAAGCAACTTCGCAAAGCTGTGGAAAGCGAAGGATACATGAACGAACAGACCAAGGCTGAGATAGACAAACTCGCAGAATTGCTTGTACACAACTTGGATCATGATTTGGACACACATCGAAAGCAACTTTCAGAATACATCGGTTCCGAAATAGTAGGTAGATACTACTATGAGAAAGGGAAAACGGCATATAGCCTTAAATCGGATCCGGCAGTAAAGGTAGCGTCATCAATCCTGCTTGACAAAGGCAAACTGAATAGCATTCTAAGCGCCTCTAAACAAAACAACACATCCAAATAATAATCGGTGATGGAACTTAATGAAGCCGTAAATCTTTTTATTTCCCCCGCCAGGCGCAACGCTCTACAAAAGAACCTAACCGATAAAATAATTAAACGCATAGAGATTTCCGGACTTGAGGGAAGTGCTCCTGCAATGCTTCTTGCATCACTTGATGCCACCGGCGATCCGGCTCTCGTAATTGCCGATGATCTTGATCAGGCAGGATACATATACAATGATCTATGCCAGATTATGGGAGCTGACAAGGTTGCTATATTTCCCAGTGGATATAAACGCGATATAAAATACGGACAGTCTGACCCACCTTCGCAGATACTGCGTTCAGAGGTTCTTGATCTTCTTAATAATAATAAAAGCAACCTACGATATGTGGTTTGTTACCCCGAATCTCTTGCAGAGAAAGTTGCTGACTCCAACACTGTGTCTGCCAACTCTATTTCCATCGTGAAAGGAGATATAATAAAGCAGACTGGTATTCTGTCCCGACTTCGCGAACTCGGCTTTACGGAAACTGAATATGTATACGAGCCGGGGCAGTTCGCCCACAGGGGATCTATCATTGATGTCTATTCTTTCTCAAACGATCTGCCCTATCGTATAGATTTTTTTGACGACGAAGTGGATTCCATAAGGACGTTCAATGTCGAGACCCAATTAAGTGAGCAAAAACTGGAAAACATCTCAATTCTTCCTCCGTCTATCTCAGAGAGCGGTGACAACGGCATTTCCCTGCTTGAGTATGTTTCTGAGAAAACAATTGTTTTCTGTAAATCTCCTTCTTATCTGCTGGAACGCGTAGAAGCGATAGCATCAGAGAAATTCTCGAAATCCGCCATAATTGCAGACGAGGGTGACGACAAAGCAATGGAAAAAGTTGTCAATGCAGAGGAATTTGCAAGACACTTCCTGTCCATGAAAATTGTAAAATTCGGATCCGGAATAGACTCAAAGGTTTTTGATTCCGAATCTAACATCCAATTCCACTGTAGCCCGCAGGCTTTATACCATAAAAACTTTGATCTCATATCCGAAAGTTTCAATAAATTTATTTCTGACAATTACAGATTGCTTATTCTTTCGGATTCCCCATATCAGACAGAACGTCTTAAAAACATATTTGACGATCGGGGTGACAACATCTCTTTCATGCCGGTAAACCACACTCTGCATGAAGGGTTCGTGGACCACGACTCTAAGGTGTGTTATTTTACGGATCATCAAATTTTCGACCGCTTCCACAAATACAGTCTCAAAAGCGATCGCGCCCGGAGCGGAAAACTTGCACTGTCTCTAAAGGAACTCAACCAGATAGAGACAGGTGATTATATCGTGCATATAGACCACGGTATCGGTAAATTCGCGGGTCTTGTAAGAACAACTGCAAACGGGAAGCCACAGGAGATGATCAAGCTTATATATCAAAACGATGATATAATTCTTGTGAGCATCCATGCTCTCCATAAACTCTCTAAATACAGAGGCAAAGAGGGGGTGCCTCCGAAAATAAACAAACTTGGAAGCGGAGCCTGGAATAAGCTCAAAGAGCGCACCAAAACCAAAGTCAAGGATATTGCTCGTGACCTTATAAAACTGTATGCCGCCCGTCGCGAGGAAAAGGGATTTGCTTTTTCTCCCGATTCCTATCTGCAACATGAGCTTGAGGCAAGTTTCATATACGAGGACACTCCCGACCAGCTCAAAGCCACACAGGCAATTAAGACGGATATGGAATCGGCAAAGCCGATGGACAGACTTATTTGCGGCGACGTAGGCTTCGGCAAAACCGAAATTGCTATTAGAGCCGCTTTCAAGGCCGCCGCCGACAATAAACAGACTGCTGTCCTTGTCCCTACCACTGTACTTGCCTTACAACATTACCACACTTTTGCTAATAGACTGAAAGATCTTCCGGTAAAAGTGGATTTCATCTCTCGCGCACGTAAGCCAAAAGAGGTTAAACAGATACTTGCTGATCTGGAACAAGGGAAAATCGACATTCTGATTGGCACTCACAAAATAATAGGCAAAGGTGTCAAATTCAAAGATCTCGGATTGTTGGTAATAGATGAAGAACAGAAATTCGGAGTCGCTGTAAAAGAGAAACTGAAACAACTCAAAGTCAATGTTGACACTCTAACCATGAGTGCGACCCCAATTCCACGCACACTTCAGTTCTCTCTTATGGGAGCCCGCGATCTCAGCTCACTCAACACTCCGCCTGCCAACCGGCATCCTATTGTCACATCGGTCAGCAGTTTCGATGATGAGGTAATAAGCGAGGCTGTCAATTTTGAACTTAGTCGTAACGGTCAGGTATTCTTCATATCAAACCGAATTGAGAATCTTGCTAATATCGAAAATACTCTCCGCAGACTCATCCCGGACATTCGCATTGTGACTGCACACGGGCAGATGCCTCCCGAACGGGTGGAGCAGGCAATAATAGATTTTGCCAATCACGATTACGATGTGTTGCTGTCTACAACCATCGTAGAAAACGGCATAGACATGCCTAACGTAAACACAATCATTGTCAATAACGCACAGAATTTCGGCCTGAGCGAGCTCCATCAGCTACGGGGAAGAGTCGGCCGCAGTTCCAGAAAAGCATTCTGTTATCTTCTCGTACCGGCAGGACTGCCTCTTACTCCTGTGGCTCGCAGACGACTCTCTGCAATAGAAAGTTTTAGTGACTTGGGTGCCGGTATCCATATAGCGATGCAGGATCTTGATATTCGTGGCGCAGGGAACCTTTTGGGGGCAGAACAGAGCGGCTTTATTGCAGACCTTGGTTATGAGGCTTATCAGAAAATTCTCAAGGAATCTGTTCTTGAACTTAAGACAGAAGAGTTTGGCGAAACTTTTACGGATATTGCCGACGGTAAAGATGAAGAATTTACAGCAGACTGTACGATTGAGTCAGATCTTGAACTGCTTCTGCCCCCCACGTATGTCCCTCAGGAGAATGAACGTATCACCCTTTACCGACGTCTGGACAACATGGAAACAGTAGATAAGATAGAGGAATTCCGAGCAGAACTGCGTGACCGCTTCGGTGAGATACCGGAAACCTCGGAAGAGCTTATCCGGATAGTACCGCTCCGAATGTCTGCACGTCGTCTGGGAATCGAGCGCCTTGTACTTAAAGACGGTAAAATGCGTATCTATTTTGTAGGTGACGACAACAAGGCCTATTACAATTCAGCTGCCTTCGGCAAGGTATTGTCATATTTGCAACAAAATCCAAAACGTTGCCAGCTGAAAGAAGTCAACACTCGCAGACTAATGGTTCTCGACTCCGTACGCAGCGTCTCCGACGCCCTCTCCATTCTCTCCAACATCGAATCGCTAACCCCTCTCTGATCCCCGCCGAGCCTCCTAACACTTCTCCTCCATCCCGCTCTATCATGCTCCATCATGATTCAACATGCTCCATCCCCTAAATCATCTGTCCCTAAACTCCCTAAAGACCTTAAAAACCCTAAAGACCCTAAAGACTCTAAAGACCTTAAAAACCTTAAAGACCTTAAAGACCCTAAACTCTACATTCCCCATACCCGTCACGGCTGGGATTGTGACTTGTCCCCAAGTCGCGCCTCGACAGTATTTTCTTACTTATAATATTAAAAGCAGGGGACTCCGATGTGGCGTTCCCTGCTTTTAAATATACTTTTAAACTTATTTTATTCCTCTTTCATATTGTGGAAGACGTTTTGAACATCTTCATCTTCCTCGAATTTCTCAAGCAGTTTGTCGAGTTGCTCACGCTGTTCTGCCGTAACCTCTTTGTAATCGGTAGGAATACGCTCAAACTCGGCTGAGACAATCTCGAGCCCTTTATCCTCAAGGAAACTCTGAAGATTTGAGAACTGATCAAATGCTCCGTATACAAGCCATTCCTCTTCATCTGTCTCAAGTTCTGCCTCAAAGTCCATCAAGTCAAGTTCAAATTCATCCATCGCCACATCTGCGTTAGGTTTGATATGGAACACACTCTTATGGTCGAACAGGAATGAAAGAGAACCTTGTGTACCAAGCGAACCACCGAATTTATTGAAATAACTGCGCACATTAGCTACAGTGCGCTGATTATTATCGGTTGCAGTCTCAACAACAATTGCGATTCCAAATGGTCCGTAGCCCTCATATACAATCTCCTTATAGTCCGTAGCATCCTTATCGGTTGCCTTTTTGATTGCACGGTCTATGGTGTCTTTTGGCATATTCGCTGCCTTCGCATTGTGTATCAACACCCTGAGGCGAGGATTCATTGACGGATCCGGACCTCCGGCCTTAGCTGCGATTGTGATTTCTTTACCGATACGTGTGAATGTTCGGCTCATGTTGCCCCATCGTTTCAATTTGCGGGCCTTACGGAATTCAAATGCTCTTCCCATCTTTTATATGTATGGTATTTTTATTAATTTTTTATCGAAGTTCTGCGCCAATGGCCTTTACAGCCTTGATAATTCTGTTCATGGCATCTTCAATCTGCTTGTCGGTAAGTGTCTTCTCATTATCTTGCAGAGTCATGCCGACAGCATAAGATTTCTTTCCTTCCGGAAGATTCTTACCCTCATAGACATCGAAAAGACGCACATTGCGTAGCATCTTTCTCTCCGCCTTACGTATCGCGGCATCTATGTCGGCAAATCTTACTGAGTTATCGACAAGCAGAGCAAGATCTCTCTCAACGGGTTGCGTCTTTGCCAGCTCCGAATATACTACAGTGTTCTTTGCTATAAGTTTAAATACGGCATCCCACTCTATTGCCGCATAACATACATTTTGCTCTATGCCAAATTTCTTAAGCACCGAAGATCTTACAACACCAACCTGAGCAAGCAACTTTCCATTCCGTGACGCAATGTCAAGCTTTGCTGCAAACAGTTCATCCGAGGTCTGGGTTCTGGTAAGAGACCCCTCAGGCAATCCAAGACGCTTGAAAATATTGTTTACAATACCCATCAGGTCATATACCGATGACTCGACTTTCGCAACATTCCATGAGAATGGTGTTTTTTCTCCGGTCAACCATATACCCAATTTCATGCGCTCCGAATATGGTGCCAATGGCTTTTCAGCGGTTGACTCCTTCTCCGGATTGAATGTATAGACATTCCCGAACTCATAGAATTTCAAATCAGGCATCTTTCTGTTTGCATTATGGGCGATTGATTCAAGACCTCCGTAAAGAAGAGTCTGACGCATCACGCCAAGATCCCCGCTAAGTGGATTCATAACCTTCACACACTTGCCCAGAGGAAGCAATTCGGAGTTTTCATAATAGCCTACCGCTGACAACGAATTGTTCATTATCTCGCAATAGCCTTCCGCTGTGAGTTGTTCGCTCACCAGTTGCTGCAGCTTATAACTCTCGTCCGTATTCCCCTTGGGAGATAAGCTCATATGCATTTCATCAGAAATCTCAACATTGTTATAGCCATAAACCCTGAGAATCTCCTCCACCACGTCGCATGGACGATATACATCCACTCTGTATGTCGGTATACTCAAATGTACGACATCAGTATCTTCTGTAGGCTCTACATCTATTTCCAATGCCTTAAGTATCGTTATTACAAGCTCTTTAGGAAGATGTTTGCCTATAAGACGGTCACAATATTGGAAAGAAAAATCCAGTTCCTTTTTCTCGACAGGAGCGTTCTTCTCATCGACAAGTTCTCCGCAGATTTCTCCACCCGCAATTTCCTTGATAAGAACAGCGGCCAGACGTGCGGCATATGTGGTTATTGCAGGATCGGCTCCTCGCTCATACCTGAAAGAAGCATCCGTAGACAACCCGTGGCGACGGGCTGTGCGGCGGATACGTGTGGAATTGAAATACGCGCTTTCAATAAACACATCTTTTGTTGACTCGGTAACACCGGAGTCAAGACCGCCGAACACACCGGCAATGCACATAGGCTTTTCAGCATCACAAATCATCAGATCAGAATCGTCAAGCTCATGCTCAACTCCGTCAAGAGTTGTAAACTTAGTCCCTTTGGGACAGGTGCGTACAACAATCTCTTCTCCCGCCATTCTGGCAAGATCGAAACAATGTAAAGGCTGACCTATTCCTAAAAGCACAAAATTTGTAATGTCGACAATGTTATTGATGGGGCGTTGACCCGCTGCAATCAAAAGATTCTTAAGCCATTCGGGAGACTCACGAACTTCGACATTTCGAATGGTCACTCCTGAATAACGCGGACAACCTTCTGTGTCTTCTACCGTTACCTTCACTGCGCCATCCTTGCGATCTACTGCAAAGGAACCGGCATCCGGCACTGTAATCTCAGGATATTCCTGTGTCACGCCTCCCTGTGCTATTTTGCACCACTGTTTCGCTTTGAGATCCCTCGCCACTCCATAATGACTGGCCGCATCAACACGATTCGGTGTAAGTTCTACTTCAAGACGATAATCGCTCTCTACATTAAAGTATTCAGCAGCAGGTGTACCGGCCTTTATATCATCAGGAAGCACCATTATTCCGGCATGGTCAGTTCCAAGTCCGAGTTCATCCTCTGCACATATCATGCCGAATGATTCTTTCCCTCTTATTTTTGATTTCTTTATCTGGAATTCCTTGTCTCCGTCATATAGTGTAGTACCGACAGTTGCTACCACCACAGTCTGACCGACAGCCACATTAGGCGCACCGCACACTATCTGCACAGGCTCGCCATTGCCAAGATCCACTGTTGTTATATGAAGATGGTCGGAATCAGGATGATCCTCACATGTAAGAACTTTTCCTATAACAACGCCACGCAATCCGCCACGAATACTTTCAACCTCTTCTACTGTATCACATTCAAGACCAAGCGAAGTCAGGACAGCAGCAAGTTCCTTTGGTGGCAAATCGCACGCTATATAACGTTTTAGCCATTTATATGAAATATCCATAAGAATATATTTTTATCAACAACTTACAAAATTAATAAATATGAATAACCCTACAAAATATTAAAAACTGTTCCTGACATTTATATTGTACCTGTCTTGCAGAATTATGCCGATGCGGAACATTAAATCAAACTATTTTGCCTCAGGCAATTCTATCCTGAATGTTGTCCCCACACCTATCTCGGATTCCTTTACGTATATCTTGCCTTTATGATACTCTTCTATTATTCTTTTCACAAGCGTAAGGCCAAGACCCCAGCCCCGTTTTTTAGTCGTGTAACCGGGATTGAAAACCGTCTTGAAATTCTTTCGCGCTATTCCTTTTCCAGTATCTCGTACCTCTATCCATATGATGTTGCGTTCAGCACCCGTCGTTATATCAAGCACTCCTTCTCCCTGCATCGCATCGACTGCATTTTTTGTCAGATTCTCCATCACCCATTCCACAAGTGGACGTGAAAGCTTTACTCCATAGTCATCAGCAGAAAGATGCAAACGGATATCTACTTTACCTGAAACACGGCTCTTCATATAATCTATAGATCGTTCCACAACCTCGTTGATATACTCAAGTTGCATCTCTGGGCGAGAACCAATTTTGGAAAATCGATTGGCAATTACCGAAAGACGTTTGACATCTTTGTCGATTTCATCGGTAATATCCCGCTCCACACCGGTAGTATGCAGATACTCTGTCCACGCCATAAGTGAGGAGATCGGGGTTCCCAGCTGATGTGCGGTCTCTTTTGACAATCCCACCCAAACGCGGTTTTGCTCTGCCCTTTTTGTATAAACCATAGCAAGATAAATAATCAGGGCAAGCATCACCATAACAGTTGTCTGTATATAAGGATAAATGCTAAGATTTTTCAACAATTTTGAATCTTCAAAATATATATATTGATTTTCTCCACCATACAATTCCACCTTGATAAAATGACGGTTCTTTTTAGACAACGACTCCAATGCCATCCCGTTTGCTGCCTTCTTAAGTCTATCATCAAGGTATTCCCGATTACGCGTTGACAATTCGGTAAATATGGATTTATCCTCATCTCCTCTCTCTGGCAACTGAAAATTCCGAAATTCCGAAATTCCGAAATTTCTGTCACAAATAAGCACTGGAATAGAATTGTTCTGCGATATTATCCCAAGAAGAAACTCAAGATCTGACCCCACATTGGCAGTAGCAAGTCGTTCTGTAGCCTTTGCCCATATATCCATGCGTTCCCGCTCCTGTTCTGCCAGCTGTTTTACCAAATTATTGCTCACCAACAAAAAAACTATCACCACTATTGCCGCAATAGTGATGCCTATCATTTTTCCCGTTCTTTTGTCCATCATCAAGAGCAATATTTATGGAATTGTCAAATTAAGAAACTGACATTACTTTTATTTCGTATTATTACTTTAATTCAGTATTATTACTTTTATTCAGTATTATTACAGTCTACTCGAATTCATAAATGAACCTTGCCACGCTGTTTTCTGTGTTTGGCCCAATTACAATATCGGCGGCAGCCTTCACCTCCGGAAGTGCATTATCTACCGCCACCGCCACATCCGCAATCTCAAACATCGGAAGATCATTTATATTGTCACCGAAAACTACAACACGTTTGGCTCCCGTTCTTTCTTTCATGCGAATGACCGCCTCCGCCTTCGTAGCCTTTGGTGAAAATGCCTCCATTATCCCGATTTCCGGCCCATATATGTCATGATAGAACTGTGGCCTGAGATTATCAATCTTAAGAGCGTCTCTATACACAGACTCCGACTCTTTGGTTGGCTGCATTCCATAACAAAGAATCGTTTTATCAAAAGTATCAGGCAACGACTCTTTACCGTCAAGATCGACATGAAACCGTTTATATGGAGAATTGATACGCTCCTCTATAAATTCACGTTCTATATTGTTCAGTCCGCTCCCTACGTGATAAATATTTATCACATTATCGACAAGTGTAAAAAGAAATATCGGAAATTCCTTGCGATGAAGCAAATCTACAAATTGCCCGACAGCAAGGGGATCTATATACCGCAAATCTGAATATGTATTGGTTCCTTTGTCCCATATCGCAGCACCGGTCATTACTATTGCCGGGAGACGCATCTCAACGTCTCTAAGAATTCCTGACACTGTGGCAGGCGTGCGAGCAGTTGCAATTGTAAACAATTTACAATCTGAAATACATTTATTAAGCAACCTTACAGTTTCCTCCGAGAGCCTTGCATCTGGCTGTAACAGAGTACCATCCAAGTCACTTATAAATATCGTTTCGGGCCTTCTTCTATCCATTATAAACGCGATTCCTCCAATCCATTACAAACCTGATTCACAACCGGATCCGTTCTATTCACTACAAGCGCAATTCCTGCTATCCATACGAACCTAATTCCTGCTATCTATACAAACCCGATTCCTGTCAACCATTACAAATTGGTGCCGTTTTTTGTATCCTCTTCTTTAATCTCAACAAAATCAACATCTTCGGCATACTGGTGCATTGCCTTGACTATATCATCGGCGGCATTTTCCCTTCTCTGCCGTTCCTGTGTCTGTTTTGTTTTTTCCTGATAGTTTCTACGGGCACGTTCTTCCTCCTTTCGGGATGGCATGCCAAACATTCTGCGAATGACACTCTCTGCCCTGCGAGCCATAAACCGCCTTATCCATGATGATATCTGAGGCCAGAAGAAAACAACCAGTAAAATTATTATTGCAAATATTAATGGAGCCATAAAATCAATTTTTATGTGACAGCACAGAGACTTATTATCTCTTTTGCTGTAGAAGTCCGTATACCATATAGGCCACTATCACCCACATCAATCCGGATAGACCCAAGAATGCCAGCAATAGCACTGTTGTTACTATCAGCAACCAGCGAAACTCATTGCCGGACCATCCGAAACTTTTGAACTTCAAAGAAAACAACTTCAACGGAGAGACCATCAGCCAACTCTCGAACAGAATAATCGGTAGCAAAACATACCAGTTTAGCACGGGCTGGACACCTTCTCGGCAAAATGCTACGAAGCCGATCCAAAAGATCGCATTGGCAGGTATCGGAAGTCCGATAAAGCTTGTAGTCTGACGAGTATCAATATTAAACTTTGCAAGACGAAGGACACCTGCCACAGGGATAAGCAACACAAACCAGGCAACCCATTTTTCGGGAGCATACTCCTGTATATAATTAAAAAGTATCATTGCCGGTGCCACCCCGAAACTAACTCCGTCGCAAAGAGAGTCCAACTCCTTTCCAAGATCCGAATATGCGCCAAGAAGCCGGGCAGCAAAGCCATCCATAAAATCCATCACAGCCGCCAGGCCTATAAAGATCGACGCCCATGTGTATCCATCAAGCCCCCAATATGCATCACCCCCTTTAAATGCACAAATCACGGCCATACATCCGGCCGCGATATTCACACACGTTATACTGTTGGGAATATTCTTTACTATTATGTTCATTTTTTTGATTTCAAAATTGCTACGGGAGTAACTCCACCCCTTGTGATATCTCCTATTTTCAACAATATCTCAGCATCTACTGGCAAATAAATGTCCACTCTTGACCCAAACTTTATGAATCCCAGATGCTCATCAATAGATGCATTATCATTTTTGCGTGCATATGTAACTATCCTGCGCGCCATGGCTCCTGCTATCTGACGCACTGTAATCCGGTTACCATCGTCACACAAAATGCCTATTGTGCTTCTTTCGTTATCGGTACTCGCCTTTGGCAGATAAGCCGACAAAAACCGGCCTGACTTGTGCCTGACATATTCCACTTTCCCGTCTACAGGAAACCAATTGGCATGCACATTAAGCGGAGACATGAACACTGAAAACATTATCGCTTCTGAATGAAGATATTCATTCTCCATAACACGTTCTATTGCTACAACCTTTCCATCCACAGAACTTACAACATGATTGTAACGCTCTCCCTTGTAACATCTGACCGGACATCGGAAAAAATTGAATACAAAAGAATACACCACAATAGAGAGCGCGCTGAAACAAAGTGGTATAACTACCGGTGGCATAAAAAGCCACACCGGAATGTTAAGTGCTCCCAGCACGATAAACAATAATATCAATATGTTGGTTCCCTCCCTGTGGATTGTCATATTGCAAATTTATACCTTTTTCGTTAATTTTGCAAAGCAACCTAAATAATTCATTTATAATAAACCCTATTTTTACCTTAACTCGGACTAAGCATCAATGAAGAATCGTATAAAAAAGGCATATGACAACATGCAGTCAATATCAAAACCACTTTATTGGGTTTTGATAGCACTTATGATATTCCCGTTTAAAATGTGCTTTGGCGTAGAAGTATTCTCTCCTGCCACAGCACTGTTTTTCGGTCTGTTATTCGCGATTGTTTTTGGTATTCCGTATCCGAAATTTAATAAAAAACTCTCAAAATACCTCCTTCAGGCCTCCGTAGTAGGACTCGGATTCGGTATGAACCTACAGAAAAGTCTTCAGTCCGGAGCTGACGGTATGCTTTTCACCATCGTATCCGTAATAGGTGTAATGGTCCTCGGTATCCTTCTCGGCAAATATCTTAATATCGATAAGAAAGCTTCTTATCTGATTTCTGCCGGGACAGCAATATGCGGAGGGTCAGCAATCGCTGCAGTAGGAGGCGTGATGAGAGCTAATGAAAAGAACATGGCTGTATCTTTAGGAGTTATATTTATTCTGAACGCAGTCGCACTTTTTATTTTTCCACCTCTTGGACATCTTTTTAATATGTCGCAAGCTCAATTTGGCACATGGGCGGCTATCGCCATTCATGACACAAGCTCTGTTGTAGGAGCCGGAGCCGCATTTGGAGCCGAAGCCTGCGAGCTGGCCACACTCATCAAATGCACCCGCGCACTGTGGATAATTCCGCTGGCATTCTTTACTATCTGGTATTTCCGCAAAGACAAGCAGGAAGGAAAAACAAAAGTTGCCATTCCATGGTTTATACTCCTCTTCGTTGTGGCTATGGTTATCAACACCTACACAAGAGAACTGGCTCCTACAATACTCCCTGATCTTTATGACGGAATTGTAGCAATTTCCAAACAGGCATTGGTAACAGTTTTGTTCGCGATAGGTGCAAGCCTTAGCATAGGTGTCATTCGCGAAGTTGGAGTGAAACCGCTGCTTCAGGCAATAATTTTATGGATAGCCATTGGAGCCTCAAGCCTGATCGTATGTTTGAACATGGACATTTAAATTCTAATAGTCCAAAACCTCACTACTCATAAATTCTTACATAAGACTATATGAACGGCCTGCAGATAATAATGAAATCATGTAGCGCATCTACTCTATGGATCGGGGCTGCATCAGTAGCTGCCGGATGCGCGTCCGCAACTGCATACGGATATACGGAGATTTTTCCGGCTCTCCTATGCTTTGCATTCGCTTTTTTTGCACAATGCACAGGAAATATCGGTCACAGATACTACGATGAGAAATATGGTTATGGAGAGAATCTGCGTGACTGCATGTCATATGAAGACGACGAAGGCCGTCCTGTGTTATATTGCCTTACAGAAGGACTGAGAATCTTTTCTGGCTTTACAATACTTGTAGGACTTGGCCTATTTATGATGGCAGGTTGGTGGACTTTGATTCCCGGAGCAATCATAATTGCTATAAACTGGCTCAACAATCACGGCAAGCATCCATGGAGCAGAAGTCTATTTTACCCAATAATAACTTTCATATTATTTGGTCCTGTAACAGTAATAACAACTGATCTGGTTATATCACGGTCTTCTCTGAATCAGGATTTTGTTTTACAAGATCTTAAGTTAGCTCTCGTAATGAGCATTGTAATGGGATTTATGGCTTTCAATTATCACATAATATTCAGAGCCACACATGCCATGTTAGGAATAGGTGTCAGCAAATCATTCACAAGTGAATTTGGAGTTAAAGTTGCAGCCGGCATAATAGCCGCAAGCACTTTAATTTATACTGCGGTTCTAAGTGTAGCACCTATCGAGATATCCGTATACACAGGATACGGGTTTCTTGTCTTGCCCGCAGTTTCATTAATTCTAAGTTTCACATCAATATATTTGCTGATGAAAAGTACTGATCCGACAAAAGCACTGAACTTATCATTGGTAAATATAGTGATAGTAGGATTAGCAACACTAATAATATTCAGCATTATAGGATATCCAAGCATTAGTGATTATCCGCACTCTGATTTTCTTGATATTATATAATAAAAGCGCTTTCATAGAAACTTTACACACCGCAGCATATGACTTATACGCCATTTTCAGACAAAGGAAATCAAGGTATAAATCAAAAAAAGCAGATAAAGTTGGTCCATATTTTGCAGAAATGTAAAAAATATATTAATTTTGCAGTCGCAAACTGATTCGGGGTGTAGCACAGTTGGCTAGCGCGCTACGTTCGGGACGTAGAGGTCGGGCGTTCGAGTCGCCTCACCCCGACAGTAACAAGGCTTGGAATTTCAATGAATTCCAAGCCTTGTGTTTTTAATAATCTCAATTTCTCAGTATCTCTACGTCTTTGATGTGTTAAACGGGAGGATCCACCCAAAACCGAATTCGACAGATCCTCCGTTATTTATTTAAATCATTTCACATTATCGCATATCCTCAAAAGATGACGGCTAACCTCATCCCAGTCATAGTAACCCGGAGCCAGTCTGGATTCTTTTATTCCGTTAAGCGATACTGGCTGTTCGTGCAACCTGAATCCTGCAAGCACCTTGCCTGCTTTATTTCTAAAAAGAATCATCTGTAGATTTCCACCCATAGGAGTCAGCTTGTCACTATGCCAGATATTGGCAACATTTTTTATGCCTGCGGCACTGCCGTCCGCACCATCCACTCCCATAAAAGCGATAAGTTTTAACAAACCGGTATCATGACCGAATCTAAAATCAGCAGTCACTCCATTACCTGCAAGTGATTCATTGGCTTTATTGACAATATCTCTTACAAGATTCACCGAACTTTTGGGACCGCACCCATCCGTGAGAACGGCATTACCGTGACGGACATATAAACGGTAATTACTTACAAGCCATTGGTTATAGAGATCTTCCGGTTCAAAAACATCCATTATATTTTCATGTGCCTCCGGTTCAATATTCTGAAGCGATGTCGCAATCTCACGGATATAATTCATCATCTTACCCAGATTCTCTACTTTTGAGACATCCTTGAAAAGTTTTCTGGCTGAAGCCTCCGAACGTTGCAGAGAATCTATCATAGGCTGACTACCAACACGCCATATTGAATCGCTGTTTTCCAGTTTTTCCGCACATGGCGATTTATAGACAATGATATCCATGTCTTTCGGAGTCGCATGACGAAGCACTGTAAGTTTAGGATTATTCTCTTTCAGACCTTCGGAAAAGGCGGCCATAGACATAATACAACGCTGCACCATAGATGAACGCGCCTGCACCGTATCTCCGTCTTTAAAAAGCCCCGGAAACCGTTTATACAGACGTGTGGCAATTTCTTTATGCTGCTTTGCGCCGAGCGACGACAATTCTCCTATATGTCCATCGGTTACAGCCTCACTCTTACGCACTACTCTAAGCAAATTTTTACCTTTTTCTGTAAGATTATCCATCTTCTCCTGTGGTTCAAGAAGCTTAAGCAGTCTGGGATGATAATTGGTACTTAATACATATCTTGATCCGTGACGACCATAATGACTCACATATACCGGTTCAAATCCCGCAGGCACAGGAGCAAGAGAGTCTGTTGTAAACGGATATGCAAAATACATTCCGCCCGCACGTTCTGGTGTCGCATATATAGCCGCCCGATTATTTTTTTCACAATCCTCCTGCTTGCCGCAATTGTTGTTACAGCCTTCATGCGCATAGGCTGTGCAGCCAACAGCAACAAGTACGGCCAAAATATTCGCTCTGATTTTTTTCATATAAATATAAGGTTCGTTAAGTTATTTCATCCATTTAGACTTCAGATCATCCCATCTGTAAAAACCGGGGGAAAACTCTACCAGACCGTCCACTTTTACAGGCCGCTCGTTCAGTCTTATTGCAACAATCGTCTCATTCCCCGCATTGCGATAATAAGTAAGCTGAATGTTTGCCGCCATAGGTGTTATTCGATAAGACTGCCATACTCTTGACGCCTCATCTATCCCTTTGACAGTATCATTTGTACCTGCCACATCCATCCGGGCAAGCAACCGCATAAGAAATATATCATGACCGAATCTTAGATTTACCTTCGGTCCCTTACCTGCAAGCGAAAGATCTGCATTCTTAATAATATCATTAAGGAGATTAGCCGCACTCTTGGGTCCTTCGCAATTTCCGTCTATCGAATTTCCATGACGGACATAATTCTCATAATCTTCCCCTTTCCATAAATTATAGAGATCTTCTTTATCAAAATATTGAAACAGATCTATATCCAGATTATCCACATTCTGAACAGCTTTGGCCACATCCTGAAGATTCTTCATAAATGAGGGGAGCTTTTTCACTTTGTTCGGATTTTTGAAAATCTTTTTGGCCGTTTTAAAAGATTTATACAGAGAGTCGCGCTTAGGCTCATATTCTTTTTTCCACTCTTGAGGATCATCATATATAGCTTTTGCCGCCTTGGTATGGTAGGCAATAAATTTCATATCCCCTGGAGATGCATATTTCACAATATTCAATTTCGGATTCTTCTCCTTAAGAGCCTCCGTAAAAGACAACATTGATATAATGCACCTTTGCTGAGTTGAACTGCGGGCTATGATCTCTTCCTCTCCAGCAAACAACTCCGGGAATCTTGCTATCATACGTCTGGCAATGCCGGCATGTTGCATTTCACCAAGACGTGTAAGTTCTCCAAGATGGCCTTCCGTGTTTTCACCACTTTTTCTAACCATAGCAAGAATGGATTCACCAGCTTTCGTAAGATTCTTATTCCGCTTCTCATTTTCAAGCACATTCACGACTTTCCTATGCAAACTCGAAGAGGTTACCCACCGAGATCCATGACGGCCATAATGACTAAGATATACCGGTTTAAAACCATCAGGCACTATGGCCATAGAATCTGTTGAATACGGATACGCATAATAATATCCTCCCGATTTCTCCGGAGTCGCGGCAATTTCCGCCCTGATCGCCGAATCGGCTAAATCATTGCCAGTTTTCAATCCGTTTTTTTTTGCATGGACAGCCGGCATGACAGCCAACATACAAGAAAAGATAACAAACAATCGTTTCATTACGTAATTCTTTAAGTAAGTATGGATTAAATATAATATGATATTATAAGATTCGTCAATTCATCAATTTAGGATAAGTTTGTAGACTGTTTAAAGTTTAGAACTCGCTTCTAATCAGTTTCTAAATTAATAAAAAATTTTTTAACAATCAATTATTCAACAAGCAACACCCCTCCGTTCCCACTCCCGTTTCATTCGTAAAAGCATCAAATACAAAGGCGTAAAAGAATGTTTCCTAAAACCGATGGGGGATAATTCCCTGTTTTGGGAAATGCGACTTGTCCGCAAGTCGCACATAAAAAAAAATAAAGGGACTCGTGTAGGAATCCCTTTATTTTTTTATGCATTGTGATTATAAATAACATTTTATTTAAAACGACGGTTACCCTCCAATACGGGTTTGCCATCTGCCACAGTAGTGTCCTTCTTGCTGTTGCGACTCATGATATTGTAAGCGATCGGTGCAGCGCAGAAAAGCGAGCAGAATGTACCTACAATCACACCAAAGATCATTGCGAATGTGAATGAACGTATAGTGTCACCACCAAGGAAGAAGATGCACAGAAGCACCAGAAGAGTAGAGAACGAAGTCATCACCGTACGGCTCAAAGTCTGGTTAAGTGACTTGTTGAATGTTTTTCTTCTGTCCTCTTTCGGGTAAAGACCTATCATTTCACGGACACGGTCGAATACAACCACAGTATCATTGATCTGATATCCTATAATAGTCAACACCGCTGCTATGAACGACTGGTCTATCTCCATTGAGAATGGAAGGAATCCCCAGCAAATAGAATAGAATCCTACAATGAGGAATGCTGTCAAAGCAACGGCTGCTACAGCACCCACTGAGAAAGCGATGTTACGGAAACGCAAAAGGATATACAAGAACATACATACAATTGCGATGCTAAGAGCCCAAGCAGCATCCTTTTTCATATCATCTGCCACAGACGGACCTACTTTCTGGATAGAAATTATACCGTGGCTTTCATCTGAAACGGCAAACTGCTCAAGATTCATTGTATTACCATTGACGGTCAACTCCTCTTTAAGACCTTTGTACAGAAGACTTGCAATTTCATTCTCAACTCCCTCTCCCTCGTCTGCAATCTTGTAATTGGTCGAGATACGCAACTTAGACGGATTGTCTATATTGATAACCGCTACAGATACAGTGGGATCATTAGCCTCCTTCTGAAGAAGTTGAAGAAGATTCTCCTGAACTTTCTGACGATCCACATCTTTCTCGAACTGAACGACATAGTTACGGCCTCCGGAGAAGTCAATACCCTGATTCATGCCACGTACGAACAAAGAAGCAATAGAAATTACTATCAGAGCTATCCATACCACTGATGCAGTCCTGGTCTTGCCAATGAAATTAACTTTGGTATTTGTCAGGAAGTTGCGGCTCATTGCTGTAGTAAATGACATGTTGGCGCAACGACCATTTTTTGTAATAAGATCAAATGCGATGCGTGTCAGGAACACGGCTGTGAAGAACGAGCAGACAATACCTATAATAAGTGTGGTTGCAAAACCCTTGATCGGACCAGATCCGAAAAATAGGAGGATCACACCTGTGATTACTGAAGTAAGGTTGGAGTCAAAGATAGCTGAGAATGCATTGCTGTAACCTTCAGAGATAGATTGGCGAAGTTTCTTGCCATTCTTGAGTTCCTCTTTTGTACGCTCGAAGATAAGCACATTGGCATCCACTGCCATACCGAGGGCAAGCACAATACCCGCAATACCGGAAAGTGTAAGTACTGCCTGAATGGAAGCAAGAATACCGAGAGTGAAATAGAGGTTAAGGATAAGTCCTAAATTTGCCACAAGACCCGGAATCCATCCGTAATAGGAGATCATAAGGATCATAAGGAGGATGATAGCCACCACAAATGAAATGAAGCCCATCTGAATTGCCTCAGCACCAAGACTCGGACCAATCACATTGTTGCTTACGACATTCACCTTGGCTGACATCTTACCGCTCTTCAGCACATTTGCAAGGTCATTAGCCTCTTCAGGTGTAAAGTTACCTGTAATCTCAGAACTTCCGCCAGTGATCTCATTGTTCACATTCGGGAAAGAATAGACATGATCATCAAGAACAATGGCGATAGGACGGCCAATATTGTTTCGTGTGATGGTCGCCCACTCCTGTGCTCCGCGATCACTCATTTTCATAGTCACGAGATTACCGCGCATGTTGTCAAATTCAGAAGATGCAGATGTAACAGCATCGCCCTCCAGAACAGCATCACCTTTAAGGGCTACAAGCTCCCAGTATCCTACAGTTTTATTTTCACCGTTGGCTTTCTTCACAACATTGCCAGCTGCATCCGTAACAGGGAATTCAGCCTGCTTAACGCTCCAAAGCAATGAAAGGTCCGAAGGAAGAATTCGTTTGGCAAGATCACTGCTTAACACGGAATCAACCACTGCCTTATTGGATGGTGTCACCATGCCGACGACAGGAGATCCTGAACGCTGAGCCCCTCCGAGAAGTTCGATAATATTAAGATGATTCACAGTATCCTGCTGAGCATATGCTGCTGCAAAACGCTGTAGGTCACCTGCTATCTCATTGTAGTTATAAACCTCATAGAACTCCAGATTAGCACTTGACTTGAGAAGATCTGTAACACGTTCCGGTTCTTTTACACCAGGAAGTTCCAGAAGAATCTGACCGCTTTTGTCCTGCAGTTTCTGAATATTCGGAGCAACCACACCAAACTGGTCGATACGTGTACGGAAAATATTGAAGGCTGCATCAACCTGGCTGTTCACCTGCTTTTCAAGAGCCTCTGTCACATCCTCGTTAGTGGAATTTGACTTAAGGCTACCCAAAAATTCACCTTCGCGCACAAACAGGCTCGCCATTACTCCCGGCTGGATATTGGATGCAAAACGCTTGATGAAATCCGAATCGCTGCCTTTGGCTCCGTCAGATTCTGTCTGCTTAATAGCTGAATTAATCTGTGCCAGCTGAGCGTCACCGGATGCATATTGACGCAAAATGTCAGGTACTGAAATCTCCAATACCACATTCATACCACCTTTCAGGTCAAGACCGAGACCAACCTCCATCTTGCGCACCTGATTATAGGTGTAGTTAAGATAAACTTTCTCTTTGTCGATTGAGTCGTTGAATTGCTTCAGACTTTGTTTGTAAACATCATTTGTCTCATCCGTTGTCTTAGCCTGGGCCGCTGCAAATTCCTTAGCCTTTTTCTCATAGTGAGATGTTACAAAGCTGAAAGAGATGTAAAAGCCGCAGATCAATATCAAAAGGACGGCAATGGTGCTGATAAACCCTTTGTTCTGCATTTCTTGTTGTTATTTTATGTTATTTTTTTCGATCAGATCCCTTACGGGCACACGGAGTGCCACGTAAAGATATTATTTCAGCTTGCAAATATAGGAGTTTTTTTTGAGCTTTTAAGCATTAACATCATATATTTTATTCTTTGTGGCTTCAATTATCAATAATTTTATATATTTTTGGCGTTCTTTTAAGTAGAATTGCTTCACACTTCATATGATCAGATACAGATTAAGAAGATTTTTAAGTCGTTTGGCGATAATCCTGATTCCGGTATTGGCGGCGGCATGCGCCAATATCGGCAACCCGTCGGGCGGCGCACGCGACGAGGACGCACCGATATATGTTTCTTCAAATCCACCTCAAGGCTCTCTCAATGTGGACAAAACGCGCATATCCATAACCTTCAACGAACTCATCAACGTAAAGGACGCTTTCTCAAAAGTAGTGGTTTCCCCACCGTCCCGACAGGTGCCCCGCGTCTCTTCCATAGGACGCAGGGTAAACGTTGTGTTCGACTCCCTGATGCCAAACACAACATACACAATAGATTTCGCAGATGCAATCGAAGACAACAACGAAGGGAACAAATTGGAAGGCTTTGCCTATACATTCTCGACCGGTGCCACCATCGATTCTCTTCGCATCTCCGGAATGGTGCTAAATGCCCGTGATCTCGAACCCCGGAAAGGAATACTTGTAGGAGTCCACGAGAATCTGTCAGATACTGCATTTTCAAAAATTCCGTTTGTACGAATCGCAAAAACAGATGACCGCGGCCGCTTCACGATTCGGGGACTGCGCGACACCACATATACTGTTTTCGCCCTCGATGACAAGGATAACGATTATAAATACGCGAATCCGGAAGAGGACCTTGCCTTCTACCCTATAACCGTGAGACCTACTTCCGAACGCATAGAAGTACTCGACACAACATATAATCATCTTGGCGAAACCGACACGGTAGCGACACGGATTCGAACCAGATTCCTGCCTAACGACATATTGCTCCGCACTTTCAATTCCTTGAAACGACCGCAATATCTCACTAAATACGAACGTATAGACTCCACCAAATTATACTTCAAATTTAACACTGCGTCAGACCGTTTCCCGGAAATGTCTGTTGTGGATCCTGAAAAACTGCCTTTTGAAGGTGCAATCCTGGAACGCAATATAACAAATGATTCGCTTATCTATTGGTTGCCGGATAAACTTGTCAGAACTGACTCGTTAAAGATTGCCGCAACATATCTGCGCACTGACTCAACCGGAAACCTAACGCAATTTGCCGACACTCTTAAATTTTATACAAACAAGCCTCGTGTGCCCAAAAAGAAAAAGAAAGACGAGAAAAAAGTCCCCCTGAATCCCGAAGATTCAATAAAAAACATAACCTTGGGTGTGAAATTCGCCACAACCACACAGGAAGTGAACCTTCCTGTGGATTTTGAATTCGACACTCCGCTTTCCAGACTCGACACCACAGCCTTCACTCTTGAAATGATGGTTGATACGTTATGGAGAAAAGTACCAAAAAATTGGCAGATTACCCAGCGTGATTCTGTATCGCCACGGCATTTCCAGTTGACATATCCCTGGGATTATGACACAAAATACCGTGTAACGGCCGACACCATGGCCGCAATAGGAATATACGGCAAACCCACTCGTCCTTTGTCTCATGAATTTGCCTCTAAAAAAGAGGAAGATTACTGCACTCTTACTTTCAATATAAAAGGAGGAGATCCGGACGTACCTTTATTCGTGGAATTGTTGTCAAGTGCCGATGCCATTGTAAAGGCAGAGCCGGTTGTAAATAATAAAGTGACTTTCAAATACATTGCTCCAGGCAAGTTTTATGCACGCCTCATTGAAGATTACAATGGCAACGGAGAATATGATACAGGTGATTATGATTTGAAATTGGAACCGGAGCTCGCATACTATTATCCCAAAGTAATAAATATCAAGAAAAACTGGGATAAGGAAGAGGAATGGGACATATTTGCTACAGCTATAGATCTCATGAAACCGGAAAGCATAAAGAAAAACAAACCGGAAAGGAAGAAACATCAGGACAACGACAACAATTATGAGGAGGAAGAAGAGGAAGAAATCTTCGATCCTACGGCAAATCCGTTCGACCCTAACTCAAAGAACAGACGCAAGACGGGCAAATATTGATTTCTCTTCCGACCGGAAAATCTACAAAAGAGCAAAATTACTTACTTACAATATTGCTGAAAAGACTCCATCCGTTAGCGTGGGAATATGCTTTCTCGCAACCAGGACTTACGACAAGCCGGCAACGGGCATAAGCCTCGGCATCATCCGGTTCAAACAGATAGCTGTCGCAATCAAACGCAGGCGGAACCGGAGATAGTTCTTCGATTACAGACAGTGATACGCACCCGCTGAAAATCAGTTCGCCAAGCATATTGCTGTTTTCAGGCAACCGGACTTTCTTAAGCGAAACGCAGTCGGAGAACGCATATGACTCAAGCTCTTTTATATTCTTTGGGAGTAACACTTGTGTCATAGACGTGCAACGTGAAAACACATTGCTTCCTATATGCCTCACACTCTCGGGAATATCAATACCCTCAAGCGAGGCGCAATATATGAAAGAATGCGAGCCTATGTCCTCAAGTCGAGATGGCAATTCCACTCGTTCCAGTTCCCCACATCCTGCAAAAGTATATTTGGAAAGAGTGCGGAGCGATTCCGGAAGGACAACATTCCTGAGCCCGCATTCACGGAATGCTCCTTCCCCTATCCTAAGAAGCCCTTCGGGTAAAATAATCCCTTTCATATTTCCACACCCTAAAAAGGCATATTCCCCTATTTCTTTGAGTTGAAAAGCCTTCGAGGCATCTACAAATTTAATATTCTCGTTATCGGCATATTGATACGCCTCAATCTCTTTGACTACGCTTCCGATTATGAGAACAGAATCTTTAAGACAAGTTTCCGTTCCTTTGGCAAAGCAAGGCACAACCGTTACCGCAAGAAGAATGACTGCACTCCTGAATCTATTCACAGATCTTAAGTAAGTATTTAAATTTAAACGATAGCAAGTGTTTTAAAATCTTTTATGCTTACTGCGGTTTCTTTTTGGCCACTTACGGATTGTCGCTCAGTCGCATATGCATATATGCTCCATCGCTCCGCACCGTAATAGCCTCAAAAATAAACTCGCATTAAGTATAAATTAAATTTGAACACTTACTTATTTTATAAATTGTCAAAACTGGTTTTTCAAGGTTACCACCTATCGTACATCCCTGAGAATTTCCGGTTTGAATTCCGGAGGAAGAATCTTTCCGGGATCTACTGAGTCCACACGGGTCACAACAATCTTGCTGTCTCCCCGCCATGGAAGTGTCGTATGATATTTGTTATATACCACACGCACTGGCATATTGGCATAAAGCATCCTGCGCAACTTGGCAGCGACTTCCGGAACAGCCGTAAAAACAAAATCTTCACGGTAGACACGTGTCGTGTCCATTATCTCCCGATATGGAAGAATAACACCCTCATATGTTTTGAACAACGTGCCCCTTCTCTCTATATTCTCAACATATCCGTATTGGGTTGACTCCTCCACATACGGAGTGAAATAATATATATAGCCTATTACAGCAAGCACGACAACCACACCGGTAGCAATAAGCCATATTTTCCATTTATCGCGTCTGCGTGGGTCAAGCGGTCTCAAATGTTCAAACTCCGATTCAGGTTGCTCCCAATAACGCGGATCCTCCGGAGAATATTCCGGCTCCTTTACTTTCTTTTCTTTGTTTACAATCTCTTCGTCGAAGAAATCCTCTTTATCGTCATTTAAATTCATTGCAAGATCAAGATTCCTTTTTAATTACTTTTTTTGTGTTTTTATCCAACGATATAAATATCATTGTAAAGATCCCTAAAGCTATTAGCATTACAGTCTGTCCGGACCACTGCAACATTGAGAAGGCCGTGCCGTCTGCCGCAGATATACCGTAAATAGCCAGGCCAAACATTATTGCCAGATTCCAAGGTCCAAGACCACCGTTAGAGGGGACGGCCATGCCTATTGAACTCAACACAAATGCCACCAGACATGGTGTAAGCCCAAATGCAAGACCCGGCTCAGCACATAATTCCCGAGTAAAAGGGAAAGCGAAAAAAGCCACATACAGCTGTATATAGTAGCAAAACCATATTGCCAGAGAATAGAACACAAACATCCATTTACCGTCCATTTTCGCAACAACAGCAAAACCTTGCCACATCTCATTCACCCACACCTTTATCTTTCTTACCGGACCAAAATTTCCACAAAAATGAAAAATCGCCCATACCAGCACAATGGTTATTGCAGACAATATCCACGTCCAGGCATTATTTATCATTTCCACAAACTCCTTACCTACCGGATATCTTGAAAGAAACGCATTTATTGCCGGGGCTGCCACTATAAATGTCAGCACCAACAGCAGGAGCACGCATGCCGTATCTGTCAGGCGATCCGCAACCATTGAACCCAGAACCTTGGTAAACGGAGCCTCCTGACGTCGGGATATATATGTACACCTCCACACCTCTCCAAGTCTCGGGAACAACAGATTCAGAGCATAACATCCGAATACAGAGCAACACAGAGCCATTAGCGGTGCGTCTATATCCAGACTTTTAAGCTGTATGCGCCAGCGCAACGCTCTGAACACATGCGATAATATACTTATACCCATCGCGCAGAGAATCCACCAATAATCCACCCCATGACGCAATATCTCCATCATGTCCGAGAAGTTTACCTTCCTGAACATATAGCCGACAAGCAGTACAGTCAGCGCAAGAGGTATAAGCCATTTAACTAGATAACCGGCAAGCTTCTTTTTAGAGATGCTCATATTGTTTTGTTAAATCGAATTTTACCTGCAAAATTAATCAAATTCCACCCTACAGCAAAAATTCCACCTCCTTGAATGCATATTCAAGTATTTCTCCTGTTTCCACATTCTTTACAGACAGGAAACCCATAGGTGCCACATCTTTAATTATTCCGGTGTAACATTCCCCGGTACGACAGTCTCGGAATCCATACCCGATTCCGTCTCCTCTCCATAAATTCTTCACAAACCTCCTGTGAGTCTCTTCTCTGCCACTGTCTGTTTCAAGCCTCTTTATGCCCTCCGTAAGAATCGACACATATTGTTCCAACAGCATTTCGAGATTATATTCCTGTCCTGTAAGCTGAGTCGCAGACACCGGATTAGGTGCATCACTAAAGAACTTTTTTTGATTTATATTGACACCTATCCCGGCTACCGTCCTGTCAAGATTCATTCCAAGCACTGAGTGTTCTATCAGAATACCGCATATCTTCTTATCTCCCACATATACATCATTAGGCCACTTTACTTTAGCATCTATATCAATACCGGCAAGCAGGTCTATCACCGCAAGCGCGACTGCTTCACTTATCGAGAATTGATTCCGGGCCGGGAAACTCACAGGATGCCACATAACGGAAAATGACAGATTCTTGCCCGCCTCCGATTCCCAGCTGTTCCCTTTCTGCCCGCGTCCATTGGTCTGGGAACGTGTGGCAAGAACAATTCCGCCAGTATTCTTTTGGTCATATTCCAGAACCGCTGAGTTAGTTGATGTTGTCTCGTCAATCCAGATTATTATCATTCCGAAACTATAATTGTGCGTGAGTTATCGTCATTCACCCTTATTTCCACTTCCACCACATCATCAGGCAGATGTCCTTCCGCCATCTCGGGCCATTCTATAAGACACACGGAGCCATTGTCCCAATAATCTTCCACCCCCATGTCAAGTAGCTCCTCTTCATCTTTAATCCTGTAAAAATCAAAATGATATATCGGCATCCCGTCGGGGCGAGCATATTCATTCACAATACTGAATGTCGGACTTGAAGCCTCATCACTGCTACCAAGCTCGGCACATAACGCTGATATAAAAGTGGTCTTGCCGGCTCCCATAGGGGCGCGGAATACATAATGAAGACGCCCTTGCATGGCAGCCACGAATTTTGCGGCCGCATCCGCCAACATTTCAGGTGAGCCTACATTGATTTCCATGTTATTCTTGTTATATTCGGTTTTTGAATGCTAAATTACTCAATAGAATTCAATTTCAAGTAAAATAGAGACTAAAGTTTAATTAATATTGATTATATTTGCGGATATATAGCTTAGAGAGTGTTTGAATTTAACACGAATTATATTTAAAGAGGATATTTGAGATTCTTTTCATCCACCTGAAGGATCTTTCCGGTGAATTTACCGGGATTTTATCAGTCGCATAGCCCGCTATGCTCCTTCTTCATCCCGATAAATTCCCTCGAAAATCTCTCTTCAGGTGAATGAAAGTTAAACCCAAACACTCTCTTAGAGAGTGTTTCTTAAATCAGAAAAAAATTTAGACAGAATATGGGAAAAGTTCTTATTATCGGAGCCGGTGGCGTTGGAACGGTCGTGGCTCATAAATGCGCACAGAATCCGGAGGTGTTTTCTGAAATTGTACTCGCCTCCCGCACAAAATCAAAATGCGATAAAATAGCTGCCGAAATAGGCAAAGCAAATATTGTTACAGATCAGGTTGACGCCGATTCAGTAGAGCAACTTGTGGAACTCTTCAACCGCCATAAGCCGGATATCTGCATAAATGTGGCCCTCCCGTATCAGGACCTCACAATTATGGAGGCCTGTCTTAAATGCGGCGTAAATTATCTCGACACCGCCAACTATGAGCCCAAAGACGAGGCCCATTTCGAATATTCCTGGCAGTGGGCATACCGCAAGCGTTTTGAAGACGCAGGACTCACAGCAATTCTCGGATGCGGTTTTGATCCGGGCGTATCAGCCGTTTTCGTGGCTTATGCCACAAAACACCATTTCTCCGAGATGCGCTATCTGGATATAGTAGACTGCAATGCCGGCAACCACGGAAAAGCGTTCGCAACCAACTTCAATCCAGAAATCAACATTCGTGAAATCACCCAGAAAGGGAAATACTGGGAAGACGGCAAATGGGTAGAAACCGAGAATCTTGAGATACACCGGCCGTTGACCTATCCCAATATCGGTGAACGCGAATCATATCTGCTCTACCATGAGGAGCTTGAAAGTCTCGTCCAGAACTTCCCCTCTATCCGCAGAGCACGTTTCTGGATGACATTCGGACAAGAATATCTCACACATCTCCGTGTTATCCAGGATATAGGCATGGCGCGTATAGATCCTGTGATGTACAACGGGCAGGAAATCGTACCTATCCAGTTCCTTAAGGCGGTGCTCCCCGATCCGGGATCGCTCGGAGAGAACTATACAGGAGAGACATCTATCGGTTGCCGCATAAAAGGGCTTGACAAGAAAGGCAACGAGTCTACTTATTATATCTACAACAACTGTTCTCATCAGGAGGCTTACAAGGAAACAGGTGCACAGGCAGTAAGCTATACCACCGGTGTTCCTGCAATGGTTGGAGCATACATGTTCCTGACAGGGAAATGGGTAATGCCCGGTGTGCACAATGTGGAGGAATTCAATCCGGATCCGTTCCTTGAAAAACTGGCGAACTCCGGACTCACCTGGCACGTGATCGAGAATGGAGATATCGAGCTTTGATACCAACGTCCGAAAGGATATACAACCGCTTATAATGAAGAAATTATTTCTAATATCAGCCGTTGCCCTGCATATGGGGGCAACGGTTTTTGCTTTGCCTTCACGACAAGGCAACTGGATTACACAGCAGGACAATACTTTTTTTCTAAACACGGAAAAGAACACAGTTGCCATTACCCCATATGGGAATGATATCTTTCAGGTAACATCAATACCGGAGGGAACCGATAATTTCACGCTGCCGCACTCGCAGGCCGTTGTACTCAACCCGTCGCCTGTACAACCTGTGTCTTTTGCTACAGCAAACGAATTCTCCCTGTACACTCCCTCCGTTATTGTAAAAGTAGACCGCGCTACCGGAAAAGTTTCTTTTGAGAACAGACAGGGAGAAACACTTATTGAGGAGGCTTCCGGAGTCGACAACAGCCGTGATCTCAAAACCGTCACATTCAAGACACCGAAAGGCGACACTTTCTACGGAGCCGGAGAAAAAGGACATTCCCTGGCTCTCAACGGAGACACTCTCACCCTTTACAACCGGCAGAACTACGGCTATACATACAATGATTCCCGAATCAACCAGATGGGCATAACCATGCCGTATTTCGCATCCGACAAAGGGTATGGCATCCTCATTGACGATTACAACTCCGCAAAGCTGATCCTGGGAGATGATAAAATCCGTTATGAATCACAAACACCGAAATCCCTATCCTACTATTTTATCAACGGAAACGGCAGTCTTAAGGGAGTCACATCAAATTTCACTCTCCTGACAGGACGCCAGAATCTGCCACCTTTCTGGAGTCTCGGGTACATCACTTCCAAATACGGCTACCACACACAGGACGAAGCTTTAGGAGCAATCGACTCTATCAAACAGATGGGGCTGCCTGTAGACGGAATCATTTTCGATCTTTACTGGTATGGAGTTGAGACAGATATGGGGCGTCTGCAGTGGTATAAGAAACAATTCCCGGACCATAAAGCCATGCTTGATTCGCTCAATAAAATGGGTGTGCATACAGTGCTTATATCCCAGCCTTATATTAACAAAAAAGGTGCGATCGACAATTATAACGAGTTGAATGCCGGTGGCATGCTCACTCACGATGCAACCGGTGCGACAAAGGACGTTACAACATGGGTCGGAGATGCCGGCATGTTCGATATCGCCAATCCGCATACACGCAATTGGCTGTGGAACCGTCTGAAACCCCTCACTGCGGAGGGTCTTTCAGGCTGGTGGGGAGATCTCGGTGAGCCGGAAGTGCATCCGCTTGAGATCGTACATGCAAACGGAGAAACAGCCGAACAATTCCATAATGCCTATGGCAACGAATGGTCAAGACTCATATACAACGGGCTGCGCAAGGATTTCCCCGATATGCGCCCACTGCTTATGATGCGCGGAGGCACAACCGGACTGCAGCGTTATTCAGTATTCCCGTGGACAACCGACGTATCCCGCTCATGGGGCGGACTCCGTCCGCAGGTAAACCTGATGCTGAGCTCCGGACTGTCCGGACTTGGATACATGAGCTCCGACATCGGTGGATTTGCCGTTGATCCCGAAAAGCCGTATCTTCCGGAACTTTATCTCCGCTGGCTTGAGATGGGAGCTTTTACTCCCATCTTACGAACTCACGCGCAATTTAAACCTGAACCTTATCATTACCCGCAATATGCCAAGGCCATACAACGTATCGTAAAAATGCGATACGAATGGCTTCCCTATAATTATACTCTCGCATATGAGAATGCCCGATACGGATGGCCGCTTGCCCGCCCTCTGAATTTCTACTCAAAAGATCCGTCCGGAAAACTGTCCGACGTGCAGGATGAGTACCTTTGGGGACGCGACGTTCTTGTAGCCCCCGTCATGAAAGATGGCATACGGTCAAGAAAAGTCATTTTTCCCGACGGTGAATGGGTAAACTGGCACAACACAGCTCTTAAGTATACCGGAGGTAAGGAATATGCCGTAAAGGCTCCGCTCGGACAACTTCCCCTGTTTGTAAGGACAGGCAGTTTCATTCCGCAATACACTAAGCAGATAGAAAACACATCCAAATATGACCCTTCAAAACTTACTGTAAAATATTTCGCATCGGATAAAGAATCGGAATATACACTGTTTGAAGATGACCGTCGGAATCCCGAATCATTACAGGAGAACAAATATCAGCTGATACATTTCAAAGCCGGTTATTCTAAAAAAGGACACACCATAGACATCACTGCAGAAGGCTCATATACCGGTATGCCAGCAGAAAGGGAGATTACTCTTGAAGTGATTGGTATTAGTCGTCCGGCAAAAGTCTCCGCACCTAAATGGAGTTACAATGCGGCGACACGCACACTCACAGCCACTGTCATTCTAAAGAACTCAGCCTCACTGACATTTATATGAGTTTTTCTGTCCTCATGTCGGTTTACATTAATGACAAACCGGAATATGTAGACCGCGCTGTTCAAAGTGTGACAAAGCTTCAGACTCTGAAGCCTGATGAAATTGTTCTTGTTGTGGATGGCCCGGTTTCACAAAAGGTTTCTGAACTTATCGATTCTTTTGAGAAATCGGAAGAATATAATTTCAATGTTTTACGGTTAGCGGAGAACAAAGGGCTCGGGAATGCCCTTCGGATAGGGCTTGAGGCATCGACACACGAGATAGTCGCCAGAATGGATTCTGATGATGTCTCTTTGCCAGACCGATTCGAAAGGCAGATCTCATATCTGGAGAATCACCCCGGATGCGATGTCGTAGGAGGTCAGATATCTGAATTTGTCGGTGAAGAAAGCAATATCATAGGAGAGAGAAATGTTCCTTGTAAAAATGATGATATACACACTTGTCTAAAATGGCGCAACCCTTTTAATCATATGAGTGTAATGATGTTACGTTCACGTGTCATGGCTGTGGGCAATTACATTGACCTGTATTTGAACGAGGATTATTTTCTTTGGATCCGGATGGCTGAGGCCGGTTGCCATTTCGCCAATCTACCAGATATATCAGTCAATGTACGTGTCGGGAAGGAGATGTACGCGCGTCGCGGAGGCTGGACGTATCTCAAAAGTCAGGAAAGACTACAACGCTATATGTTGCAACACAAACTTATCGGATTGCCTCGCTACCTGCTTAATGTCGCGGGCCGTTTCACCATTCAGGTGGCGATGCCGGACTCTCTGCGGGGATGGATCTATCAGAAATTTTTCAGAAATAAAAATTGATATGCTTTTAAAGCATGTCTGGGTTTGATTTAAGAAGACCTCAACGACTGGGAATGAAAAAACAAGTTTCATTCTCAGCCGCTTGTTTAATTTGACTAATAAGTCAATTTTTTAAGAAACTCTAAAATTTTCGGTCACTATTGCACAAATAAAAATTTGTTATTAACTTTGCAACTGAAAAGGAGAGATGGCAGAGTGGTCGATCGCGGCGGTCTTGAAAACCGTTGAGGGTAACACCTCCGGGGGTTCGAATCCCTCTCTCTCCGCTAATAACAAAGTTAATTCCGCTGTTAGTCAATAACTTGCAGCGGTTTTAGTTTTATATACATACAAAAAAAAACATATACAATTTAGGATCAGCGGATTTTCCCGGTTGGCGGTGCTGGAACTGAAGCCGGTAAACTTATATCCGCCATGTATGAGGAGGCGCTGGAGTGCAAGGTGTTCCGTGTATCTTCTACCACTGGGTGGAAATGGCAAGTTACCTGGTTCACAAGACCCGCACGGCGATATTGATTATGAATTCGCAAGGAACCCATGCAAAGGCAGTTTTCGACACCAGAAATATCACCCGGAATCTTGCCTACAGGAGTAATATCGAACCGCTTTAATCATTCGACATGGAAGATAAGAACTATTACGTACATCCGTCGAGCTATATCGATGAAAATGTAACCATAGGCGACGGCACAAAGATATGGCACTTCTGCCATGTGCAGACCGGAGCCTCAATAGGGCGCGACTGTACCCTGGGACAGAATGTGTATGTCGGCAGCAAAGTCAGAATCGGCAACGGAGTGCATATCCAGAACAATGTATCGGTGTATGAGGGGGTTGAGATCGAAGACAATGTGTTTTGCGGTCCCTCAGTCTGCTTTACCAACGTAAAGTTTCCGCGTGCGCATTTCCCTGTTCATGGCATATATGAAAAGACACTCGTCAGAGAGGGGGCGACACTGGGGGCGAACTGTACTATAATCTGCGGTCATGTCATAGGTCGCGGAGCGTTCATTGCCGCCGGTGCCGTAGTTACTGGAGATGTCAAGGACTATGCGCTTATAACCGGTGTTCCTGCCCGGCAGGCAGGCTGGGTGTGCGAGTGCGGACACCGGCTCGATGAAACCCTTAAATGTCCATGCGGAAGAGAGTATTCGCTTGACGGAGAATTTCTGAAGAAGCATTGACTATGCAATTCAAGGATTTAAAACGGCAATCCGGAAGGCACGGACAAGAGTAGCTGATATGAAATCCAATTCCGACAATACGCTTTTCAGGAATATCCTCAAACTTATAACGGGTGAGGGTATCGGCAGAGCCATCGGATTCATGGCGGCATTGGTCATCACACGGTTATATACACCGTCCGACTTTGGAATACTTGCGGTCTTCACTTCATTGTGCGCTTTGTTTTATCCGTTCTGTACGCTTAGATATTGCCTCGCCATTCCATTACATTCCAATGAGAGAGTCGGTATCAACTCACTGGCTGCATGCCTCTGTGTGCTTGTCATCAACACTGTGATTGCAGGTATCGCATTGCTGTTTTTCCATTCTCCTGTTCTTGCATTCTTCTCTTCCGCGAGCATAGATGCCTTCTGGTATTTTATTCCGATGGCATTCCTGTTTCACGGAATATCTGAAATACTGTCATATTATTCTACGCGCTACCGCGATTTTACAACAATTGCAAAAGTCTCGGTAGCCCGAATGTCAGTCGGAGCATTGACTAAAATAATCCTCGGGATGTTCCGTTTCAACGTCACGGGGCTGCTTATAGGAACCATCATGGCGGAAAGCGGAGGGCTGACAATGTTCATACGCGCTTGTTGGAAAAGACTGAAAGCACACGCACGCGATGTGACTTTGGGAAGGATCCGTTTTGTACTTAAACGGTATATCGGCTTTCCGTTATACCGAGTTCCGTCACAACTACTTCTTATATCCTCCGGAAGTCTCCCAATTCTTTACTTCGCGTGGCATTTCGGCAGCGGCACGACGGGTCAGATCAGTTTGGCGATAAATTTGTTGTCAGCAACGGTTTCAATCGCAGGCGCATCAGTCGGAAAGGCGTTCTACGGTGAGATCGCTTCACTGGGAATGAGAAACATAAAGGAGATCCGCACCCTTACCCTGCGGATAATGACACGACTGTTTGCTATAAGCATCCTCCCTTTTACGCTTATAATCTGTTTCGGACCCTGGATATTCCAGACCTTCTTCGGAGCCGAATGGACAGATGCAGGAGTTTTTGCCCGCTATCTCTGTTTCTATCTGATATTCCGGTTTGTTTACAGCCCGATAAGCGACGGCATATTCAATGTGTTCGAGCAGCAGAAACTCGTGTTCCTGCTTGAGGTGTCACGTGTAGTGATTGTGGCCTTGAGTCTCTTTATATCTTACCTCTATAGCTTTTCCGTTGCTTATACAATTATCATTTACAGCCTCGCCCTTACAGTCCAATATATACTCTCCATTCTTTTGGTGTTTCATATTTTAAGAAAAACGTTATGAGTAAGATTTGTTTTGTAACATATCATAATTGGAGCACCAAAAGGCATGGAGGTTTCCATCAGTTTGCCCGATATTGCGCCGAAACAGGTAATGATGTGATCTTCTTTAGCTTCAGCCGCCCATACCATATCAGATTAATGCATGACGAAAGACTGAACAAAAATGTACTTAAAGAACTGACAGCAGGCAAGGAATACAAAGTGGGCAAAGGGAAAGTCATCAATGTAACCTGGCCCACATTGGCCATACCGGTGCGATTTAGAAGATTTATGCCTTATTGGCTGGTCGAATGGGCTGTAACGAAGTCATTTACGTCTTTCACCAAATTTAAAGAGAAATGGCTTGAGGGCACAGACTGTTTTGTCTTTGAGTCTTGCGATGCATTGTTGCTTGCCCCTAAAATAAAACTTCTTTTCCCTGATGCCAGGCTGATATACCGTCTATCAGATCCAATGTGGGAACTCTCTGCTGACTTCCATGCCGGGAAGGAGGAGAAAAGAATGATTGAACTTGCAGATAAAATACTTACAGTCAACGAAGAGTCTATAGAAGGATATATGAAAACTTTTCCCGATGTCTATGACAAGGAGAAATTCATCTGCATATTCAATGGAGTTGATCTTGCCGCATATAAGAAGAACTATCCTAAACCGGACCTGCTGAGACATCAAAAGACGGCATGCTATATCGGAGGCAGCCAACCTGACTGGAATTTAATAGAAACAGCCGCCCGGGCTCTGCCTGACATTCGGTTTGTTGTCATCACCCCTTATCAGAAGAGCGAGGAATGCAAAAAAGCAACTGACATAATGGGAAATATCTATTATATCCCGGGAATATATCCTGAGGAAGTACCGCAGTGGATAACAAACTGCGACATAGTCATACAGCCTTATCCCAAATCCTCAGGTCTTCTTGACAAGGTGAGTCTTGGGCTTACTGCACAAAATTACAAAGCTATGGCTGCAGGTAAACCTATTGTGACACACGGACTCCCTCTTGGATTAAAAAAATACGGTCTCTTCACATCTGACAACGCCGATGATTTTATCAAGGGTATAAAAGAGGCTTTTGACAAAGGAAAACCAACCTACAATCTTGACCTGGGTAGTAGAAATTTATCAGAAATTGGTAAAAGAGTATGATACCTAAAATAATACATATATGTTGGTTTAGCGGCGATCCTTACCCGCCATTGGTTCAGAAATGTATTGAATCGTGGAAAACTATTTTGCCGGGATATAGGATAGTGCTGTGGGATAAGAACAGCATTGATATCGAATCAAACTTATGGCTAAAACAAACCCTCGAACGGAAGATGTACGCGTTTGCGGCAGATTACATACGGTTTTACGCATTATATACAATGGGCGGTATATATCTTGACTCGGACGTGGAAGTGATCAGACCGTTTGATGATCTACTTGACAGAAAAGAGTTTGTGGGAGAAGAGTACGGTGGAGACGTCGAGGCCGCTGTAATCGGATCTGTGCCGGGAAACAGATGGATAAAGGAATGTCTGGACTATTATTCCAACAAACCATTTATAAAGAATGACGGAACTATGGATCTGAGGCCTGTCCCATTGCTTGTCTCGGAGATGGCGGCAAAACATAATATAGAGGTACTTCCGTATGATTGTTTTTCACCTAAAAACTATATTACCGGTTTGATCTCATGTTCTGGTTCCACATACTGCATCCATCATTTTGATGGGAAATGGTTGTCAAAAGGAACTCTTTATGAGATAAAGAAAATATGTCATAAAGCTCTTTTTTATCTATTTGGGCGGAACGGTCATAATAGATTGATAAAACTTTTTCGCAGTGGCAGATTCAATTAACATTATTTTGCTGCAAGCAAAATATCAGTTAACTTTGCTCGCAAAACGGCAGATGATTGATGGCGTTTGGGAAAACGCCAGAAGGATCGGTTGTGATGAAGTCAAAAACACTCATTTTCTATATTTATGTTTAATTTGGTTTAATTCAGACAGGCTCCAGAAAACTGTTAAATTTATTTTCAGTAAACCTAACTATGAGTATACGTGGGATTAAAAAGATAATAAGATCTGCCATAAACAGATATCATGAGTCAAGCTCATTATATTATGAGATTCGCGATACGCGGTTTGATTTACGCAGGCTCCAACTCCTACAATTCAAGAAGTTGACTAACACCTTTATAATTTAGCGAACTATAATAGTTTTCAAATGAAAAAGACTATCATACATATTGCACCATGTGCTATTTGGATTCGGGGCAAAGGGAAATGCATGCCTTCTATCTATCGTCCTATCAAGGGGTTGGCAGATAATGGATATGACAACATATATATAACAGATTCTTCTTATGCAAGACCTGATGAAGATTCTGAAGAGGGGATAACTGTTATTAAAGTAAATAATCCTTTTACGAGATTCTCCAATACTCGAATTTACATACTGTTTTTTTATATTCCCATCATTTATTCGCTTCTTCTTTATCATGCCATAAGAATAGCAAGAAAGAGAGATGTGGCTGTTGTATATTCTCATACCCCTCGGGTTGCATTAGTCGGATATATACTTGCCAAGATATTTAAAGCGAAATATGTTGAGAGATTTTATGGTGTTGGAAGCGTCAAAAGTCCTCGGGGCAAATCTTGGGGCTTATTGCTCAAGCAGGCTTTCTGGTATCCTGCGGATTTGTATATCATCGCAAATGATGGCTCAAATGGATATGAATATGCACTGAAAAGGGGTGTTCCACCTTATAAGATTGCCTTCCTTCGTAATGGAATAGATAAAGTAGAGAATTTAACAAAGGATGAATCTTTATATAAAGAGCTTGCTCCAAACAATGAGAAACTTTTACTCTCTGTTTCTCAGCTTACTTCTTCAAAGAATATAGATAAAATAATAGTAGCATTCTATGAAGCATCAAAGATCTTACCCAATACACGGTTAGTTATTGTTGGCGACGGGGTAAAACAGAAGATGTTGGAAAAAAAGGCATCACAATTGGGAATTTCTGACCGTATAAGTTTTGTCGGACTAATTGAGCAGAAAGATGTGTTCAAGTATCATAGTGTTGCTGATATATTTATCAGTATGAACGAAATCAGCAGTCTTTCAAATGCCGTTTTTGAGGCAATGAGTTGTGGAAAATGTGTGATAGCCTTAGATCGCGGTGGAACCCGAGAATTAATCAAAGATGGAGAAAACGGAATAGTAATAAAATCGTATGAGGAACTGAAAGACGCGATAATAAGATGTCTTTCAGATTCCGACATGATATCCCGATTAGGCTTTGAGGCAAAAAAAACAGTCGACGCATCCCCCTCTTGGGACGAAAGGGTTCAACGGGAAGTTGAACTGATAAACAGTTTATGCGAAAACAACATCCATCAGTAAATTAATTTGTGATATGACAGAGAATTATGAGAAAAAAAATAGATTTTGTTACGCTACTGGTTCCGGGGTGTGGACAGGTTTGCCCCTTGGATAGACAAGGTGCATCTTGTCACCTGCGGGCAGATACCGGAGTGGCTGAATCTGGATGCACCCAGACTGCACTTCGTGAGACATTCAGACTTTATCCCGGCTGAATTTCTGCCAACGTTCAAATCAAGTGCCATTCAGATGAATCTGCACCGCATAGAAGGACTGTCCGAGCATTTTGTTTTATTTGATGACGATATGTTTCTGATTGACAAAGTCAGACCGGAAAGCTTCTTCAGGAATGGCTTGCCATGTGACAAGGCCGCATTAAACACCTTAAGCCCCAAGCAATATATTATGCATCGGATGGTGAATAACCTGATTGTCATCAATAATTCTTTTGACAAACACAAAATACTGCGCAATCATTTCCGGAAATGGTTCTCGCTTCAGACGGGAACCGAGCTGTTGCGCACACTCCTGTTATTGCCATGGCGCGCCTTTACAGGTTTATACGACCCTCACCTGTCGCAGGCATTCCTTAAATCCACTTTTGAGGAAATATGGCAGAAACACGAGGATGTTATGCTACGTACAATGGCCTCTCGGTTCAGATGCATCACAGATGTCTCCATATGGCTGTTCCGTTACTGGCAACTGGCAAAAGGGGACTTTACACCGTTTAATGTAGAAAAAGATGGTGTCTTTTTCCAAATAAGCGATTCTATTTTGAATAAGATTGTCAAGACCATTGAACATCAGAAGAAAAGGATCGTTTGTCTGAATGACGGAGAAGTATCATCTTTTGACTCTGCAAAAGAACGGATAAACACCGCTTTCCAGAAAATCTTGCCGGAGAAATCATCGTTTGAGATATAAGGAGAAGTGAATACCGCTTTGTTCCTGAATATAACCCAAAGGGTATAATTTAAAATGCGATAAATTATATTATACCCTTTATGGTGTATCTCCAGATACGCTACCACTCATAGACAATCTCAACCGATTATGAAGCCATATAACAGAAAAAGCCCTGCCGAAGCAAAGCTTTATAAAATGTCTTGAAGTCACAATTTGTGACTTTAAATATTAGAGAGAATATAGTCCGGAGAAATTTCCAGTTTTGAGAATGCAAAAAGTTTCTTGCCCAGGTCTTTAATGGATGCCCCTATATGATAAAGCGCATCATCAATAATCAGGAACCGGTCATGGATTCTGTCTGCCGTCCTTACATCTATGGGCGCATACTGACGGTTATGCCTGCTGACGCTTTGACGGAATGTGCGGCTTATCTCTCCGGTATATATCAACGCCGACACATTGTCATTACGGTTATCAAGCTGGACTAACACAGATTCATCAACATAGTTGTCAATAAGGATAACCCTCTTATTCGCGCTCTTGATAAGACGACAAATAAACTCATGCGCATCAAATATCTGTCCGTTGAAGAATACACCCTCTTTAGGCGGTAAGGATGTGCGGATGAAGAAATCAACCTTGTCGGTCAGATCATCGAGCCTTTTATCATGTTCCAGCAAACGTCGGTCAATACGGCTCTCCATTTGTAATAGCCGTTGGTTGACGTTATAACCACGCAAAAGATAATCTTTCAGAATTTTATTGGCCCATATGCGGAACTGGGTGCCACGGATGGATTTTACCCTATAACCGACTGATATTATAACATCCAGCGAATAGAACTTCGTCTTGTATCGTTTGCCGTCGGCGGCAGTTAGTAAGGATTCCTTACATACTGAAGATTCCTCTAATTCTCCTTCCTTGAATATATTGCGGATATGTAGAGTAATGTTGTTTCTTGTAGTTTGGAACAACTCCGTCATCTGCGCCTGTGTCAGCCATACGGTCTCATTCTCCACTCTGACATCCAATGACAGAGTAGAATCAGGCTGATAAAGGATTATTTCATTCTCTTTATCAGACTGCAAGTTGCTATTGTTATTGTCTATTTCGTTCATTGGTGTCTTGATTTCAAATACAAAGTTACGAAAAATAATCGGCAAACCAGCAGTTTAATGAACAATTGAAAATACTACGGTACACTCCTCTTGTTTAAGAAACTGTTTAAATTTATTACGAAAATTTTTATATAATAGTTCTTTCGGTAATTTTGAGGTTCTTTCTGGCTGTTTCCGCCAAGTTTCGGCGGTCAAAACCGATAGGTTTCTCCCTTCTCAACTCGCGAAAACCTCTCAAAAACAACTCTCAAAATCCCTCGAAAATAAATTTAAACAGTTTCTTAATTCCTAATACAGCCACCATACCCTATTCCCCTTATTTCCCAATAGTACGCCCTTTTGCATTTACCCTTCCCATATTATTTCGCCATAATTATTTACCTTTGCATCAGATTCTAAAATCATATATAATTAAACGTATATTATGGCAAAAAAACAGAAAAAGCTCTTGGTCGTTTTGTGTATCGCTTTGGCTTGCATGGCAGCCTTAGCCTACTTCTTGTCCCACAGATCAGCCACCCAAAACAATACACCCACACCTGTTACCGACATTCTTACTGACAGCATTTCTCAAATCGTATCAGCCTGCCCCGGTGAAATCGGAGTGGCAATAATTATCAATAACACTGATACCGTTACGGTTAACAACAAAAGCATTTATCCTATGATGAGTGTATTCAAAGTTCATCAGGCTTTGGCCCTCTGCAACGACTTCGACAACAAGGGTCTTTCTCTTGATACACTGATAAAGATAAACCGGAACGAACTTAACCCCAACACCTGGAGTCCGATGATGAAAGACCATCCCGAATCCGAAATATTATTGACAGTGAAGGATCTGCTGAGATACACACTTGCACAAAGTGATAATAATGCAAGCAACCTTTTGTTCAATGATATGGTTGACGTCCCCCGGACCGACAGTTTCATTGCCACTCTCATTCCCCGTGCTGATTTTAAGATTGCTTATACGGAAGAGGAAATGGCTGCCGACCACAACAAAGCCTACTCCAATTATACATCTCCTCTTGGTGCCGCAATACTGATGAACAGACTCTTTACCGACAGACTTGTCAGCGACGAAAAACAAGACTTCATTAAAAAGACACTGTCTGAATGCAAAACAGGCACTGACCGGATTTCCGCTCCGCTTCTTGACAAGAAAGGTGTCGTTATCGCTCATAAAACAGGTTCCGGTTTTGTCAATGAAAACAGCGTGCTTGCCGCCCACAATGATGTTGCCTACATATGTCTGCCAAATAATGTAAGTTACACCTTGTCTGTGTTTGTCAAAGATTTTAAGGGTAATGAGTCTCAAGCGTCAGAATGCATATCACACATCTCAAAATCAGTGTATTCCATACTTACACAAAACCTCTGAATAACAAATATATGAATTTATGAAGAAGATTACTAAACTGAAAATATGCGACTGGAGTCTGCTGTTTCTCACAATTGCAATCCTTATATCCGGCATTCAGCTTGAAGCCACCCACAGCAACGGCCGCACATCAGTCTGGATTCATATAATTGTAGGCTTGTTGTTTACCTTTCTGGTTGCATACCATATATTCCTCCATTTTGGCAACACCAACTGGTTCGCAAAATTTCACAAACAAAAAAGCCCTGTAACCCGTATTCTCTGGTGGGTGTCTCTCTTCACTTTTGTTACAGGAATCATTACCTTGATTCATTGGCTGGGAACTTTTACCCATGCCCCTATCGGGGGTGTACATGGAAAGTTAGGCTTTCTTATGATAATCATTTCAGCAGGACACATAATCAAGCGAGTTAAATTTTTCAAAAGCAAAAAAGCCGGCACAGGCCATTGAAATTACCTATTTTTGAGTATTTCACAATCAAAACATTATAACCAACTTTGCACCAGAAAAAAAAAATACAATGAACTCATTTAGGAAGTACTTAAAAATGAGTCCGGCATGAAAAAGACGAGTTTCTAAACAAGTAGTTGAGATAAATTAATGAACATATAAAACGAAGAGATTTTTGAGTTGATTTTGGCACGGAGCGAAAGAACATATACTCATATGCGACTGAACGACAAGCCGAAAGCAACCAAAAAGATCGAGTTTTATAGTTCAAGATTAAACCAATAAATATATCGCTTAATTTTTCTCAACTACTTATACGTAAGCCAACGTAAAAGGAGTCGGTGCTTGGGCAGCATTGACTCCTTTTCTTGTACTTATGAACTTTTCTGACATCACAAACATATCCTGTTTCAGCAAAATTTGATAACTTTGCAACCCCTCAGAAACTGTTTTAAAGTCGTAGGATGTACCAGGTTCTGGGAAGTAGATTTGTCCCAAGTCAACTTTACATCTATACCGAATAAATTGTTTTAAGATGCCGCCAAAACATGACAGCCAAAGAATTTGAAATATTCTTCAGAAAGATGTACCTTCCTCTTGGAATGTACGCACTTCGTCTTGTCGATGACGCTGACATTGCCGAAGACTTAGAGCAGGAGGCCTTTATGAAAGCTTGGCTTTATATTGAGAACGGAGGCAGGATTGACAATTTTTCCTCATTCATGTATCGGACAGTCCGGAACGTATGTCTTTCATATCTCCGTAACAGGAAAGAGACTCTTGACGAAAGTAATATTCCCGATGTTGGGGAAGAAGAAATAGACACCTCGTTAAGGGATGCAAAAATATGGAAGGCAATCGACGGTTTGCCCGATAAATGCCGGGAGGTGTTTCTGATGAGCAAACGTGACGGTCTGACCAATGAAGAGATAGCTGAAGAGCTGGGAATATCCATCAAGACCGTAAAAAACCAGATGACCAAAGCTTTCAGTCGACTGCGCGAGGCATTGTCCGACGGGCATAAGCCATTCTTTTTGCCTTTTCTCTAAATTGCGGCATACTCAGTTTTGGGAAATCGACTTGTCTCAAGTCGACATTATATCTTTCCCCTAAGAAACTGTTTAAATTTATTACGAAAAAATTTATATAATAGTTCTTTCGGTA
>CAQFOZ010000003.1:0-2414 GCA_948788915.1 uncultured Muribaculaceae bacterium
AAAATATTGGGCTATTCAGTACGGAAATTTTTGCACTTCGTTCTTGAATCTAGGGGAATTTCCGAATTGATAACTTTCTTGGATGGCTCAAGTTGCATATTCACGAAGATATGTTTCAGCGGCTTTGGGACAAGCCGCCGTCCCGGGCATAGACGGGTATAGGGACCCGGTTTAGGCTTAAGTCTGTTCCATCCTTACACAATGAGTTTTAAGGGGGATTTTAGCGGCTTGGGGACAAGCCGAAGTCCCAGCGCAGAAGGGTATAGGGTGGATAAAAATTAAATTTAAACAGTTTCTTAATGACTAAGTAAGTATTAAAATTTGAATACTTACTTATCTGAGTAATATCTTATGTAGCCGCTTTCTTCAACAATGTCCTGTCCTTGCTTGGTCGAGAGCATTTCGTAGATTTTGTAGGCCTGTGAGTCTTTAGGGCAATCCTCCCTGACGGCTACGATAACCTCCGTTGCGAAAGGGTACAAGGTCTTTTGTGCCGGATCTATTGATGAGGGTGTGTTTCTGCCTGTGAGGCTTTCTTTGTCAGGCTCTATGCCATTCACTCCGATAGTCTTTACTTTCTCCCAGTCAACTATATATCTGTAATAGTAGTAAGGGGAGAACGCAATCCCGTGTTTATTATCATCCAGTTGATAATATGGAGATAACATCAGATTCCCTGCTTCAAGTTTAAGTATTTCCATCTGAGAAATCTCCTCCTGATCCATTACTATGGTCTCGAACTTCTCCTGACTTCCGGAATTGGCGTTGCGGATATATGGAGTAATTGGTGCGTCTTCACCAGTTTTACACCCTTTTCCTCCGCATACTTGGCTTCATCTCTTGATATCCCTCTGGCTGTGATAATTATATCTACCTTGCCGTCTATCAGGTTTACGAACGAAGGATGTGTATTGGAATTTATCACCTTGCTGCTCAATCCGTATGCGGAACTATTGATATTCACTTTACGCAGACCCAGATAATTAATTACCGGCGTGTTTCTTAACCACTCGTATTCACATCCCAATAATTTGCTCACCAGTATATTTCTCAACGGCTCTGTAGAGTCAGATCCGTCAATTATGGGAAGTTCCCGTACTGTCAGGGTAGTGCTTACAGGTTTCTCCGGATTGTCGGGAATATCTTCATTGGATTTACAGTTTTGAAAGCAACATCCAATTACTGCAATCAGCAGTGAAATAGAAAATTTAGATTTCATATAGATCTTAAGATTAATTAAAATGTGCAATTGTTAGTCCCCACAAAAGGAATCATAGAGAATTCAGTCTAAGCTTGATTACATATAGTTAAAGCAAGCGTGTTCATTTCATTGCAAATAACACGGCTAAGAGGCGTCTTTAAGGGCAAGCCGAGAGAAATAATAAGCAGTCTCCCTTCACTGCAAAGCTTGAAATCATGAGCAGCCGGTTTAAAACACTCTCCGAATGCTTCATGAGTGATTAGTATTATCTTTCCTCCAAGAGATTCGCACTCTGTCCTGATATTTTTCTCCGCTTTGGAAATAAATGGAGAAACAAGGATTGTTCCTTTCGAGGCACCGTAACGCCATGCTGATTTCTTTTGATCAATCTCCTCGGAAGTGAATTTACTGCTTATTTTTACAGCCTCTTTATCCGGATTACGAAACAGAAACAGATTTCCGTAAGCTTCATATTCTGCATCTCCGATTCTTAGTTTGCGTATTCTTTGAAAGAATTGCGGGTACTGCTGTCGGATAGCCAATCGATGTGGATTCTCACGTATATATTGAAAAAGTCCGTCAAGGCTTCTCTTCAAGAGCAACGGTTTATCACAATAACCGGGTTGAAAAATCGCCTCTGTCCTAATTTTAGATCCTTTTAACCGACTGAAAGAATTGGCTATGACATTCACCAAATCTTCCATATAATAATCAAGATGAAACTCCAACCAATCTCTCACCCGCAGAAGCAAATGCACATGATCCGGCATTACCTTAAACTGATAATTCTGAAAAACAGGAAACCGTTTTGGAAGATCGATTATCTCCTTGGCAATAACTCTTCCCAAAACTGATTCTTCAATATAGGCACCGCCTGGAAGCCCCGGAGCTATCCGGGCATCTCCCCTTACTGTTCCGAAAAGCTCACAATCCTCACATTTCTTAAAGATGAGGTGATAAATAAACGGAGCCTTATAGTTATGAGCGAAAGCCCGCTTATGATATTGCGGTAGCTCCGTACTTTCCTCAAAACGATCACTTCTGTTCAAGATTTAGCCATTAAATTTTAAAACTTATCAATTAAAGAATCTTATACAGAAAATCCCCACTCAAAAACAAAACTACAAATAAATCCACCCAAAGACAAACTTTTGATTGACAAATTCATTACAAATTCATTACAAATTCATTACAAATTCATTACAAATTCATT
>CAQFOZ010000003.1:2514-74848 GCA_948788915.1 uncultured Muribaculaceae bacterium
CAAATTCATTACAAATTCATTACAAATTCATTACAAATTCATTACAAATTCATTAGATTCCCTATATTTCTCCTTAAGTCTGCTGAATATTCATTCCCAATCTCTTTTGATTCGCCTCTGAACAGGCTGTGCTTGTCCCGTTCCTAAAAAGAATGTTTGTCTCAGGGTGGAATAAGTGTATAAGTATAGAAGAGTAAATTAGCAGCGACAAGTTTTAGAATAAAAATATTAGGAGATAAACCAGTTTTCTGGTTTATCTCCTAATACTTTAAAGTTTATAATTATCAGTTAATTAATAACCGGGGTTGTTTTCACCGAATACAAGCATTACATCTTCTGATGGTAGCGGGAAGAGATACTGATGACCATCAGGATTAAACTTTCTTGTGACAGGGTGAACATAATACGGTTCTCCTCCATTTGCAACTTTTGCAGCTTCGATAATAGGTGTCATATCTACTAAACCATTTTCATCAATATTAGGTTTAGAACCTTTCGGGAAGAAATAATCACCGCGTGCAACAGCATTTTTCATAGCTTTACCCGAGGGGAAGCCGATTGTCGGACGATCATTAAGGAAATCACAAAGTTTCCAACGAATTAAATCGAACCAGTGACGGTTTTCCCACATTAGTTCCATATGACGCTCTACACGGTATTCTTTGCGAAGTGCTTTCTGATCAGTTGCTGTGATTTCCGGATATTGGAGACCTGAACCGTTATAAGCACGTGCACGAACCTCATTCAATGCAGCGCGTGCTTCATCATCACATTCATTAAGTTCAATCTTTGCCTCAGCATACATAAGAAGCACATCTGCATAACGCATCACAATGTTTGGAGGTGCGCAGGCAAAACCGTTATCCCACCATGTCTCGTCTGCTCCTTTACGTATCATGACACCTGAATATTGAGCATAAATATTGTTTTTGTATTTCGATCCATCTTCGGCTTGGTTAAACATACGTGAATCTATGTTTTCAACCTGTTTATTCGACACATAATCCATTACTTTCTTTTTGCTGGGATCAAACTCAAGTCCAAAGAAAGTTGACTCAGGTAATACTAAGGTCTTTGCGCATCGAGGATCGCGGTTGAGCCAAGGTTTCTGAGGATCATATAATGGTGATTCATCAACTGTCTTACCATCTGTGCATGTATAAGCCAATAGTGCCTCCATGGAGGGACCGGCAACCGCTGTTCCACCTTTTTTAGTGCCAATTGGTGTACGGGGTAAGAATGACTTCATGCTGATTGTTTTACCAAGCTCTACTGAACGCGGGAATACAAAAATCCATTCAGGAGAAGATGTGGTGGATGGTAAGAAAAGTCTTGAATAGTCGGAATCCAAAGAATAGACCTTCTCATCAATACAAGCTTTAGCTGCATCCTTTGCAGTGGGATAATCCATCATCCAGATAGCAGTTCTTGCTTTGAACGCATACGCTGTTGCCTTACAAGCACGTACCAGGCTTGATGTGTTATTTTTCGGCAATAATCTTATAGCTTCATCGAAATCAGTGTAGATTTTCTCAAGTACCTCGCTTTTCTTCATTCTGCCCAATTGATAGGCACTTTCAATGGTTTGATACTCGTCATAATATGGAACATCGCCCCAGTGGAAAATCAAGTAGCTGTAATAGATTGCACGGAACATGCGGGCCTCACCTTCGAAACGGTCAAGAACTGCATCGTTCATTACACCGCGCTGTTTTTTAGCGTTGTTAATAATAGCATTTGTACGTGTGATGGCTTTGTATGTATTAAGCCATGCCGTACCGATCCAGCCTGTTTTACCATCCACTGTTCCGAGCATCCAGTCATAACCAGTTTCACGCTGCATCCAGTCTTCTGTCCAGCGGTCTGTTGTACCTATATTCTGACGGGTCTCGAGATACCACAATGCTTCTCTATAGAAATCTTTGCAGGCCATATCAAATTGCTCCTCAGTTGTGAACCATGTCTCTACGGAAGCCTCTGCCGGTGGATTAAGATCCAGGTTAACACAGGATGTAGTTGACAAGCTCAACACAGCCAACATTGAATATATAAATTTTTTCATTATTTTCTATGTCTTTTAATTGTCGTGAAATAATATTATCAGAAACCAACTGTTATACCGAAGTTCCAAGTTCTTGCGATATAAGATGAACCGTCCAAGTTACACTCCGGATCCCAGCCTTTAGGGAATCTGTCGAAACAGAACGGATCTGAAACAGATGCGAATACGCGAAGATTGTCGAGACGAAGTTTCTTTAAGATATCCTTCTGGAAGCTATAGCCTAATGTGATGTTCTTAATACGGAAATAACCACCGTTAATCATCCAGAAGTCTGAAGTCTGATACAGCAATTTCTGACCATGAGCGGAAGCGTAGCTCTCTGTCAAAGCCGGATATTGTGCTGCAAGGTTCTGTTCGGGTGTATTATAGTGGCTCCAGTATTTTCCTACGATGATTGCCGGGAAGTTACGATATGCAGAACCGCGGAATGTCATTTCAGGAGACTTCATAACATTTTGATGTCCAACGCCTTGGAACTGTGCGCTAAGTTCGATACCTTTCCAGCCAACATTAATGCTACCGCCATAAAGGAATTCAGGAAGTGATGAGCCAAGGATCACACGGTCATATTCTGGTGAGATAATTCCGTCCGGCACTCCTTCCGGACCGCTTAAGTCAAGATATTTGATATCACCGGGGCGTGCGCCTTCAATATGAGCTGTATTATCAACTTCCTCTTGTGTCTGATATAGACCATCGGATACATAGCCATACCATGAGTTATAGTAAGCACCTTCGCAAGTTATGTGGCCATTGTTATCCAGTACTGTTCCTGACATTTTGCCCATGCGGGAACGATAGTCGGATAGGTTCACGCTGATACCATAATTCCAATCACCGATTGCATCGCGCCAACCGATGGTAAGATCCCAACCTCGGGTATGCATGTCGCCTGCGTTCTGTTTTGGGTTTGAATAACCCATATATTTTGGAATCTGGATAGACAAGAGCATGTCTTTGGTTGTCTTATAGTAATAATCGAATGTGAGGTTTAACCTTTGGTTCAAGAAGTTTGCATCCAGACCGACGTCCCATGTGTGTGTTGTTTCCCAAGTGATGTCTTCTACATTATATGCAGTCTGAGATACTGTTTTATCTGCAGTAATTTTCCCATCTGTTGTCCACATAAATACGTTGTTGAATGCAAGCATTGCTTGGTAAGGATAGTTACCGATGCGTTCGTTACCAAGTGTACCATAGCTTCCACGGAGTTTCAGGAAACTGAGGATCTTAGGATCAACATCGCGGAGGAAAGACTCCTCAGAGATAACCCAGCCCACAGATGCGGAGGGGAAGAAACCTGTACGGTATTTCTTGGCGAAACGAGAAGAACGGTCCCAGCGGGCGTTGAACTGAGCCAAGTAGCGTCCTTTGTAGTTGTAGTTGATACGGCCGAAGATTGAACGGTATGCAAACTCGGTAAGTGTGTTATCCCCTAGTTCATTAGTAAGTTCAAGCTGATTCTTATTTGCATTATCCAAATAGAAATATTCAGTCTCCATGTTGTATGTTGCCGCTCTCAAAGTATAGTTATGATGGTAATAATCCTCATAACCTACCATGATATCTGCGTTGTGAGCTTCGGCAAATGTTTTGCGATAGTTCATGAAAAGCTGCTTGGTGCACCAGGATTCTTTATTTCGTTTTTCGACCAAATTGGATTGTTCCTGACCACTGATGTAACCTGCAATTGTTGATGGATCATCACTTTCGTAGAAGCCAACCTTATTAGTAGTAGTTTTAACATTAGTGAATACGATACCTGGAGAATAAACACCGGTTACAGTGAATCCTTCGAATGGATTTAGTATAATAGAGAATTTACCACCAAAACGGTCGGTTACCTGATGATTTCTGCCGCTATAAAGAAGGCGTGCATAAGGGTTTGTGCCATCACGTCCAGAAGCAATTGTGCCATTGCTCCATTCACCGGCATAAATCTGAGGCATATATGTTGCTTGGTATAATACACCACTACCTACATTAGGTTGATCTGTATTGCCACGGCGCCAGTATGCGTCAAGTCCGAATGACAACCAATTGTTTACTTTGTATGTGTTGTTGATACGGGCTGTCAGGCGTTGATAGTCACGGTTTTTATAAAGGGCCTCAGTATATTCATAACCAAGAGAAAATTTAGACTGAATCACTTTGTTACCATAGCTTACCTTGAGATCGTGCTTAGTCGTTGGGGCAGACTTGCGAACGATTGCTTTTTCCCAATCATATAATGGGTATAGATCCGGATCCTCAGCATGCATTTGATAATAATTATCGATGAAATCAGGATCAAACTGTGGATTTTCTTCACCGGGTCTGTTGTCATTCTCATTCCACATATACTCATTCATCATGCGCATATATGTTTGTACATCTGCCATTTCAGGACGTTCTGTCGACTGAACAAAACCGACTGTGCCTTGATATTCTACTCTGGCCTTACCCTCTTTTGCTTTCTTTGTAGTAACGAGGATAACACCGGCAGCGGCACGGGCACCATAGATAGATGCTGATGCAGCGTCTTTCAATACGGAGATTGATTCGATATCGGCTGCGTTTACAGACTCAAGGCTGTCCGGAACACCGTCAACGATTACCAACGGATCGGAATCACCGATTGTTGTCACACCACGTACACGGATAGTACCGGAAGCACCGGGAAGACCGCTGGAACGTGTTACCTGCACACCCGGCATCTGTCCCTGTAGTGCCTGTGTAACACCTACCGCGTGCATCTCCTCGAGTTTGGCACCGCCCACGTTTGTAACGGCACCTGTAAGATCGGCCTTTTTCATTGTACCGTAACCTACAACCACCATCTCGTCCAGTGTGCTGGCGTCGCTTGTAAGTGTGATCTTAAAATCGGTCTGATTGCCGACTTTTACTTCCTGACGTTTGAATCCTACGTATGAAACCTGAATGGTCTCCTTCGGATCCGCGTTTAATGTGAAATTACCGTCAAGGTCGGTCATAGCTGCGCGGGATGTACCCTTTACCATGACTGTGGCACCAATAAGGGGTTCTCCCTCAGTATCCACAACGACTCCCTTGATTTGCCGCTGTTGTGCCCACGCGGGTGACATTGCGGCAAAGATGCAGAGCATCGTCAGAATGAATTTCTTCATGATGTCAAATTTTAATGTTAGTTATTATTGTGTTTAATTCTCTGTTCAGAGTGAATTTTACGTCCGAAGACGGGATATTGATTTTTAAGGAATTTTCAAAGATAAACAATAATTTTTGAATTCCAAGTAAAAAAAGAGTTTTTAACGTTAAAAACCGTAAAAATGGTGTAGTGTATTACCCTAAAGGGGCGATTTAACTGAAAAACATTTTTTTCGTGTGTTACAACTCAACACCCTTTTCTTTAAGTGCTTTTCTTACTTCGGAGGCCGGAAGCTGACGGGGAGTCAAGTTAGCCTTGACAGCCAAAGCGGCGGCTATGCCGGCGGCCTCGCCCATGGCCATGCAGATAGACATGACGCGGTAGGAGGCATGTGCGCGGTGTGTTCCCGAAATGCAGCGTCCTGCAGTGATCAGCCCTTCCACCCCTTTCGGAAGCATGGCGCGATAAGGTATGTCATAAGGGATCACATATGCTATCTTCTCTTCCGCCTGTCCTGCTCCGTCGGGATTGTGTATATCCACGATAAACTCAGCCTCGTGAACCACAGCATCCTCAAACTGTTTTCCGCTTACGAGGTCCTCTGCCGTGAGGATGTAGTCTCCCATCACCCGGCGCGTCTCACGCACACCGGTGGTCGTGCCGGAACGCATCACGCGGACATTCTCATATCCGGGCAGCTCCTCTTTGAAGAATCCCATCAATATCTCAATCTGACGTCGCAGTTCAAGATCTGCGGGGAATATCTCCTTCACTTTGGTAACATCACACTTGTTTACCTGAGTGGTGTTTACCTGACGCTGGCCTTTTTCAACGGTAGGGTGAAGACGTACAGCCGCAAGATTTGCAGGTATGCGTCCGGCATCGGCGCGACGTTTGCAGAATGTGAGGAACGGTTCTCCGTTCAGTTGCACATCATCGACATCTCCGATGCAAGTCACACCCTTGCTTTCGTCAATACCTTCTATTGTGAATTCGAGAGTAACAGGTTGCATAAGTCCATCCTCGCGTCCCTTGCGGACATCGCATCCTGCGACAGCAGCTACAAGTCCGTCTCCGGTACAGTCTATCACCACTTTGCCCTCAAGTGCAAGCTTGCCCTGGTTGGTGGCAAGCACCACACCGGTAACACGGTCTTCATCTTTCAGTACATCGAAGACTGAGGTCTGCAGGTAGACATCTATATTTTCGTGGTTTACAAATTCTGCAAGAGAGAGTTTCGCCTTTTCGAAATCGTGTGCTTTTCCGGTATACCCGAGCATGTCGTTTTCGGGGATGCCAAGTATTTCTACAATCTCATCGCGCATGGTTCCTTTGCTGACCATTCCGAGTACCGGACCCACATAACCGGCGGTAAGGTTTCCTCCGACAACGCCGTAACGTTCGAGCAGGGCCACACGGGCACCCTGGCGGGCAGCGGCTACCGCCGCGCAGATGCCGGCGGGACCGGCACCGGCTACAATCACATCGTATTTACCTTCAAGTTCGAGTTCTGTTGAATATTTCATATTTTCCATAATAGAAATAAAAGTTTATGTCTTTTTTTTAAATAGTGGCTGTCAGTTGTCAGTGGCAATCATTCTGCAGGTTGTCTGCTCGAGGCAGCCTCCTCTTTCCGTTTGTCGTTCCAGCGGTATACGCCATATAGTGCGCACAGGGCAAGGATTATATAGACAGCATTCTGCATGGTTGCTGTCGTGTTGTCTTCAAAATCTTCCGTGACAAGAAGTATGCAGAGCAGGGCGGCAATGCCTCCCAATGTAGCAAGGAAGCAGTTTATTGCCATGAATGAATATGACTTGACCGCACGTTTCATCTCGGGAGTGGATACAATGTCGCAGTTCGGGTCTACAAGAGCCTGGATCTTTTCATATCCCGGATCAACACGGCCTTTCAACTTGTCGTAATATTCAAAAATTGCAAGCAGCGCGCAGGGGAGAAGTAATCCGACCGACGATTCCAGAACTTTCGGGTTCACCATTCCGTCGAGAATATATTTGAGGGAGAATCCGAGAACATATGTGATCAGCATTGTGGCGATAACCTGACGCGATGTGATGCGTTTTGAGAAGACTCCCCATACGGAAGGTATGTAAAGCGGGCCAATCACAAGGGTAAGAATGGTCACGACAACCTTTTCCGCGCCACCGGCATAGGGGATGAGGAGGGCTATTATCAGAATAGACAGACCGTATATGAGGGTGAACAGACGGCCTATGGTGATCCGCTTGCGGTCCGGAGTCTCGGGGCGTTTCTTGCAATAGATGTCGTAGGTGAAGACATTGGCAAATACGTTGAGGGTGCCGGACACACAGGAAAGTGTGGCTGAGATCATGGCTGCGATCATCACCCCGAGCATACCTTTCATCAGCACATGCTGGCTCATCAGGATGTATGCCTGTTCCGGATTCGCCCCCGGCTCAATGACACGGTAGCACATGGCGGGAACATACCAGATTATGGGTGTCAGAAGATAGAGCACACCTACAAGGTAGTTGCTCTTGCGTGCATCTTTCTTTGTGGGATTGCTGAGGTATCTCTGAACGAAAGGCCAGTCTCCGCCGATTGTGAATACATTGAGGAAGAACCAGAGGATCATCCAGAACATTGTGTATTCGTTACTGAAGAGATTGAAGAAGCCTTCCGGCGCACCTGCCTGAAGGCCGCTGACTCCGCCCACTGCCTCAAGCGAAAGCGGAAGCATGAACACAACCATGGTAAGCAATACACCGAACTGGATCATGTCTGTCATGAGCACGGCAAGGAAGCCCCCTGTCATTGTGTAGAACAGAGTGATCACACCTAAAATGGCAACGGCCCACGACACAGAGAGGTGTCCGGTAGAGTCTGCAAGGAAGTGGCCTTTCGGAAGCACCATGAGTGCGCACACCACAACCGCGATGGCGTATAATGCCACTGCCGTGTGGACACCGCGGCCGAGAATGCCGGCTATTGTGTAGAAGTCGATTGTTTTCCCGCCGAATCTGACAACCAGAAACTCTCCGGGAGACTTTATGCGCATCTCGCGCCATTTGCCACACAGGTATTTGCCTGTCAGGAAGCATGCGAGACCTACGGTCATTCCCACCACAGTGGCGACAAGTCCGTATTTGTATGCCACGCCACCCCAGATCACGAATGTGCTGGCAGAGAAAATGGTCATATATGTGGAGAGTCCGGACAGCCACCATGAGGAATTGCGCCCGGCTATGAACATGTCTTCAGAGTTGTTTATCCGGCGTGATGTCAGCAGGCTTACGGCTATCAGCCCGACAAAATATATGATTATTACTATATAGTCAAGTTGAGACATGGTTTTTATTCTTTATATTTTTAAGGTTTAATAAGTCTAATAGGTCTAATAGGTCTAATAGGTGGTGCTATTCTTGTTTCTGCCGGCTCAGTCTTTGAGCTGAGGTTTGCCCGGTACGATGGATGCCATCCGCGCGGCATAATGCTTCTTCACGTCATCCCATTTGTAGTAAGGACCTTTCCCTTTCAGTGGAAGTTTCACCTCTTTTTCGTTATGCAACACTTTTACAAGTGTGTCGGAATTCTTTTTGTCCGGATTGCGATAAAATACAAACTGGATGTTAGCCGCCATCGGTGTGAGACGGGCAAGGTCCCACTCATTACCTATTTTCTCGATATCAGTCTCAATCATGTCGTATCCTCCGATTCCAAGTAGCGGAACAAAGGCCATAATATTGATATCGTGTCCGAAACGGAGATCGGCATTGCGTTCCCCTGTGGCGAGAACCTCGTCGGCGCGTGTTATGAAGTCGTTAAGCAACGACTTGGCATAGTGGAGGTTCAGGTTGGCCGCCTGAGGAGCCGGACCGCGTTTTGTATAGCAACGGTAATTCTCGAATACAGTCATCCAGTAAAGTTCTTCGGGCGTGAACAGATCGTTGAATGTGACATTGTCCATGCCTACGTTCGGAGCGTCCTGTGACAGGTAGAACAGATTAAGGAACAGAGTCCGTTTGGCTTTCCGGTCTGTGACCACAGGCTTGGTGAACAACTCTGACAGTTTGGAATCCATATCTATCTTCAAGTCCATCAGGCTGTCTGTCTCAAAAATGTAAAGGCCCTTCTCCCAGAATGCTCTCAGATCCGGTGATATCTCGTTGCATTTGGCATAAAAAAATTCCAATGGAGATGTTGTCCGTAAAGTCGCAGTGCGGGTTATCTGCAGTTTCGGGTTGTTCTCTTTCAGGCTTTCGCAGAAAGCACCCATACTGTTGACACACCTGATTATGATGGTGGAACGAGCATCAATCCTGGCGGAATCGGTAAAGAGATTCGGGAAATTGCGATACATTCGTTCGGCAATCCCCTTGTGTTGCTTGAAACCCAATGGAGACAGGGAGCCTGCGCGGAATTTGCCATCGTCGGCGATAGCTTTCACACGGGCGTGTATCTCTTTTCCGCGTGGTGTGAGAGCATCTTCGGAAGCGGCCTTGTCAAAAATGTCAAGAACGTTGGTGTAATCCTCTTCATAAGTCATCCAACGGGAACCGTGGCGTCCGTAATGACTGATGTACACCGGCTCGTACCCTTTCGGAGAAGGGGTCAGCTTTGTGCCGTCAAAGGAATAAGGTGTATAGTAGCCGGCCGCCTTGGATGGATCCTTGGCAATTTCTGTACGGAGGTCTCGTGCGGAAAGAGAAGGAACCGAAGCAACGGTCAACAGCAACAACAGGAGTTTTTTGGTCATAATCATAAGTTGAGCTCATTGAAAACTCATTCGGACATCCTTTAATGTTTAAATGAGTTAATAAGGTTAATTCTTGTCAAAATTAAAAAAGATGAACTAATAAAGGTTGAAAGATACCGAATTATTAGCAGCAATCATTCTTCGCAATCGTTTGCATTGTTCGCAACCGTTTGCGAAACGGAGCAATTGGATATTGCTAACGATGGAGATCAACGGAAAATTGAATAATTAGGATATAAAAGAGAAAATTTAACTAAATTTGTGAAAATTTATAAAATTATGTTGATTTGAGATGCAAAACATTATTAGAAACTGTTTAAATTATGTTGTATCTCTGCAACAGCTTCAGGGTTCTGCCGGGGCTCTGAAAAGTATAATTCAAGACTATGAAAAGTAAGAAAAATATCAATAACGAGGTTCGCCGCCTGAAAAAGAAAGAGTTGTATGACAGGGTGATGGCATTCCTCCAGAAACAGGACAGACAGTCGTTCAATTACAAGCAGATCGCATTCGGTATTGACGCTCTGAATCCGCAAAGCAGGCTGGACATAATCAATCTGCTTGACGAACTTGTGGCGGCTGACGAAATACAGGAGGTCGGTCTTGGCAAGTATAAGGCTTTCTCCAACAGAGGGAGTGAGAATGAAGGTGTGTTTGTGCGTCGTTCCAACGGCAAGAATGCCGTTCTGATTGATGATGAACATATAATGGTTGCCGAGCGTAATTCCATGCATGCGTTGAATGGTGACAAGGTGCGTGTCATGATTTCCGCGGCCCGTGCCGGGAAGGAGCCAGAAGCTCAGGTAATAGAGATTCTCGAAGCCAAGGACCAGGTGTTTATCGGCACCCTCAAGATAGAGAGGAATTACTGTGCGCTGGTTACCGATTCCAAATTTCTTGCAGCGGACATAATAATTCCCAAGAACAAGATAAAGGGAGGCAAATCCGGAGACAAGGCCATAGCGAAAATCAGCTATTGGAAAGATGACGAGATGAATCCCCGGGGAGAGATTGTGGATATACTCGGGAGGAAGGGTGAGAATACAGCAGAGATGCATGCCATTCTTGCGGAGTTCGGGTTGCCGTACAAATATCCGGCAAATGTTGAAAAGGCTGCTGATAAGATAGAGGCCGGCATAACTCCCGAAGAGGTAGCGAAACGGGAGGATTTCCGCAATGTCACTACTTTCACTATAGATCCCCGTGATGCAAAAGATTTTGACGACGCACTTTCCATAAGGCAGTTTGCCAACGGCAACTGGGAGATCGGAGTGCATATAGCTGACGTGACGCATTATGTGCGCCCGGGTTCTGTCATAGACAAGGAAGCAAGGGAACGCGCCACAAGTGTATATCTTGTGGACCGTACCATCCCGATGTTGCCCGAACGCCTTTCCAATGGTATCTGCTCTTTACGTCCGGATGAGGAGAAACTTACATTCTCGGCTGTTTTCGAGATGGATACGAAAGGGAATGTGATTAACAGCCGGATAGGACGCACTGTTATAAAGAGCGACCGCCGGTTCACATACGAGGAGGCGCAGGAAGTTATCGAGACGGGGAAGGGTGATTATGCACGCGAACTCGAGGTGCTCAACAGCATAGCCAAAAATCTGCGTCACAAGCGTTATGAAGCAGGTGCCCTGGAATTTGACAGGGCAGAGGTTCGGTTTGAGATTGATGAAAACGGGAAGCCGGTCAGCGTTTATTTCAAGGAGTCGAAAGATGCAAATAAGCTGATTGAGGAATTTATGCTTCTTGCCAACAAGACGGTTGCCGAATCAATAGGGAAAGTACCCAAAGCCAAGAAAGCCAAGAATTTTGTATACAGGGTCCATGACAATCCAGATCCGGAGAAGATGAGTAACCTTTCATTGATAGCGTCACGGTTCGGCTACAAGCTGTTGCATGGAGGAAAGGCTCTTGATCTGAACAAGAGCATAAACAGGCTGTTGCGCGATGTGAAAGGGAAAGGAGAGGAGAACATGCTGTCAATTCTCGCCATCCGTTCTATGGCCAAAGCGACCTATACTACTGAGAACATAGGCCATTACGGACTTGCGATGGAGTATTACACCCATTTCACATCTCCGATCCGACGCTATCCTGACATGATGGTGCACAGATTGCTTGCTAAATATGCCGACGGAGGCCGCAGTGCTGATAAACAGAAACTTGAAGACGAGTGCAAACACTCGTCGGACATGGAGCAGCTGGCATCAAACGCGGAACGGGCATCTATCCGCTACAAGCAAGTGGAGTTTATGCAGGACCGTCTTGGAGAGATTTACGACGGAGTCATCTCGGGTGTCACCGAATGGGGCTTTTATGTCGAGCTTGTTGACTCTATGTGCGAGGGGCTTGTGCCTGTAAGGGATCTGGCAGACGATTTTTATGACTATGATGAGAAAAATTATTGTCTGATCGGCAGACGCAACGGTACACGATATACATTGGGAGACAAGGTGCGTGTGCAGGTGGCGAGAACCGACCTTGACAGAAAGCAGCTTGACTTCGCGTTGATTACGGATACCGGTAATCCTAACAGACCGTTGGAGCAGCGTAAGCCCGGTAAAAGGCACGAACCGCATAAAAAATTTGCGAGAAAGAAAAAAAGTTTGTAAATTTGCGCTCGGATGAGTCCTTCACGACCAGCTCCCCGCGAATCCCCCAGATCCTGACCGAAGCAAGGGTAGTGGGTTGAGCGGTGCGATGGAGCAAGCTCATCCACCTGCCTCTTTAGCTCAGTTGGCCAGAGCACGTGATTTGTAATCTCGGGGTCGTTGGTTCGAATCCGACAAGAGGCTCGACATAGTTTTTCATAATTTTTTGTTTTTGAGTGTGCTTGATTTGTGTAAAATAGGGCACACTTTTTTATAAGTAAATGTTCAAATTTAAACGATTAAAATACACTTACTATCGTTGTTTAAATTTGAACACCTACTTAATTATCAGGACAAAACAAAGAGACGGTATGATTATACATAATGCTACATTTATGGTTGAGCGACAAATGGGAGCGGAGTTTCTTAATTGGTTCGCACCTTTGGCGCATAAGGCAGCCGCGGAAGGCCGTGCCCACCTCTCGGTGCTTCGTGAGGCTGGAAATATAAATAAAAAAAGGGGAGAAGAGGAGCTACATTCTGTCGGTGCGGATGAAGAGCCGCTGAGTGTGGCATTTCAAGTGGAATTTGAATCTGTGGAGGATATGGACAAATGGATAGGTTCAAGACTCAGACCGTTGGCGGCCGCCTTTGAAAGGCGTTATGTGAATGCCGGCATGATTTTTACTTCGGTTTCAGAACGTATTTTCTAAACCGGTTGTTATATATTTATATCCGGAGGAATAAGAAGGTTAATAAGTATGACATCGAAATTATTTAATATATTGATTAGTCAACGCATCTTTTTGTGTCTTTCGGGTGATTTAAGCGAGTTCATTCAGTCACAATGCCCGGCCGAAGTTCGGCTTCCAGACTTTCTCCATCATGAACTCTCATAAATCTCTCGAAAATCCACTAAAATATGCATTAACTAATTTGCGAGTCATACTCAAAGTCAGAAACATATAAGGAGATCCGGCCGATGGATGCAGCTGTGAAGGGATATGAACGGGTGATAATGGGAATAGACCCAGGCACAAATGTTATGGGATATGGAGTTCTCGGAATAAAAGGGCGTAAGCCGGAGGTGATTGTGATGGGTGTCATCCAACTTAATAAGTTTGAGAGCCATTACATGCGTCTTCATCGCATTTTTGAACGGGTTACCGGAATTGTGGAGCAATATCTGCCGGATGAACTCGCCATAGAAGCACCTTTTTTCGGTAAGAATGTGCAGTCCATGCTCAAGCTTGGTAGAGCCCAGGGTGTGGCGATGGCTGCCGCTTTGAGTCGGGACATCCCAATAGCCGAATATGCTCCGCTGTCGATCAAACAGGCTGTCACCGGATCCGGCTCTGCTTCAAAAGAACGTGTGGCCGAGATGCTTAAGCGGATGCTGCACATCCCTGAAGAGAAGATGCCGCATCTTCTGGATGCCACCGATGCCCTGGCGGCGGCTCTTACTCATTTTTATGAGACACAGAAACCACAAATAGCCAAGGGGCCAAAAAGTTGGGCAGATTTTATTGCCAAGAATCCCGACAGGGTGAAAAAATAACTCAACATCCCCCGATTTGAGAAAATTTGAGGGTAAAGTTTATATGTTTTAGGAATTAATGAATATATTTGTAATTTGAAGAATACGAAAAACAATATACCTATGGACAGATACCAGAAAGCACTTGCCGACAGTAAGGTTGTCGACAATGATCAGATCGTTGCGGAAGAAGTTAAAAAAATAGTGGAGAAGTCTTCCGAATATGCTACTCCTGATGTTTATCAGTTTCTTTTCAGCTCAATAGACCTTACTACGCTCAGCACGGAAGATTCCGTGAAAAGTGTGTCGGCGTTCACTCAGCGTGTAAATGATTTTGATAATGATTATCCACAGTTCAGGAATGTTGCTGCAATTTGTGTATACAGTAATTTCGCAGAGGTTGTGAAAGCCAACCTTGATGTGGAGGGTGTTGATATCGCTGTCGTAGCCGGCGGCTTCCCTTCAAGTCAGACATTCGACGCGGTAAAGGTGGCAGATGTGGCTCTTGCTGTTGAAGGTGGAGCAAATGAGGTCGATATCGTTATGAATATCGGAAAGTTCCTTGATGAGAACTATGAGGATCTATGCGACGAGATCATTGAGCTGAAGCATACCGCCCGTGATGCCAAGCTGAAGGTAATTCTTGAGACGGGTTGTCTGAAAACAGCCGCCAACATTAAAAAAGCATCCATCCTGTCTATGTACAGCGGAGCTGATTTTATCAAGACATCGACAGGCAAGATATATTCCGGGGCAAGTCTGGAGGCTGCATATGTTATGTGTCAGTGTATCAAAGAGTATTTTGAACAGACCGGACGGAAGGTAGGATTTAAGGCTGCCGGTGGAGTGCGCACTACAGAGGAGGCCTTGCATTATTATGCAGTGGTGAAAGAGGTGCTGGGAGACGAATGGCTCACCCATGATTTGTTCCGTCTTGGAGCAAGTAGTCTTGCCAACAATATCCTTGCCACAATGACGGGAGAGGACGTAAAATATTTCTAATCAGGAAAACGAGGTATATACCCCATGAAATCTTACAGATCAATAAGGACAGCGCTGGCACTTCTGGTTGTAGTGTCAGCGTCTATGTGCGTGCAGGCGCAGGAGCGTAAGCAGTACCGTATGTATGGAGTGGCCTTCTACAATCTTGAAAATCTTTTCGATACCATTAATAATAATGGAAAATACGACAAAGAGTTTTCACCGGAAGGTTCCAACAAATGGGATGGCAAGAAATACTGGTCCAAGATTAAGAATCTTTCATATGCCATTTCCCAGATGACAACCAAGACCACTCCGATGGGTCCGGCTGTCATAGGAGTGAGCGAGATTGAGAATATAACTGTGTTGCAGGATCTTGTAAAAGCGGATGCTATCAGGGACTGGAACCTGCAGATATGTCATCACGATTCTCCCGATGCCCGTGGAGTGGATGTGGGAATGCTTTACAATCCGAAGTTGTTCCGTGTGCTTAATGTAACTAACCATCGTCTGGTGGTGCCGGAGCTGCCAAATTTCAGGACACGAGACCAGATGTGTGTGGTTGGTCTTATGGGCGGCAGCCGCATAGCCATTATAATAAACCACTGGCCTTCGCGCCGCGGAGGCGAGAAGGAGAGCAGCTGGCTTCGCGAGGCTGCGGCCTCTTTAAGCCGTTCAATCGCGGATTCGTTGTATAAGGTTGATCCCAAGATAGGAGTTGTTGTGCTTGGTGACCTTAATGATGATCCGCACAACAAAAGCGTGGCCGAGACATTGGGAGCTGTCAAAAGAATTGAAGATACCCGTGACGGCGGATTCTTCAATCCGTTCTGGGAAAAACTTGACAAAGGTATCGGCTCATACGTATATCGCGGAGGCTGGGATCTGTTTGACCAGATCATAATAAACAAAAACCTTGTGGACGGAGCCTGCGGACTGAAATATCAGAGAGCGGAAGTGCTAAACAAGCCGTTCCTGTTGCAGACCGACGGACAATATCGCGGTTATCCTCACCGCACATTCTCCGGAGGCGCATGGCTGAACGGATATTCCGATCACCTGCCAACCGAGATCTTCCTTGTTCAGGAGGTGAAAAAATAATACATGGCGTTGTAAAGTACAATATAACAATAAAAAGACATTTATAAAATTATGCGAATTAAACTATCGTTGCTTCTGATGCTGTGTATGGCATTACCGTCGCTTGCCGCGACTGGGCTTACCGGCACGTTGGTCGATGCACGCACAGGCAAGGCAATAGCAGATGCCAATATCCTTTTGCGTGACCAGGCAATCTTTGTAACCAGTGGCTCCGACGGCACTTTCAAGATTTCGAATGCAGCTCCGGGTCCCGACATGCTCCAGATAATAGCCTATGGCTACACCGATGTTTACAAGGATGTCAATATCGTTGACGGAGTGGTTAAGAATATCGGAGAGATCCGTCTCGAGCAGTCCGCTTTCGAGGGGCAGGCTCCCGAAGGAGACGCGTTCCTTTTTGACGAGGAAGATATCCTTGACGAAGAGGGGGGAGGCCAGAGCGTCGGCTCAATCCAGGGTGCCACAGATGATATTTATTATCAGGCGTCCAATTATGATTTCTCCATAATGCGTTTCCGCTGGCGCGGATATGACAGCAACTGGAATGCCGGCTACATCAATGGCGTCAATTTCAATGATGCCATGCGCGGAAGATTCAATTTCTCCGGTCTTGGAGGTATGACTTCCGGTGCGTTCCGTAACCGCACCACAGAGATCGGTCTTGAGGCCTCTCCTTATGGATACGGAGATTTGGGAGGCTCAAGCAACTTCACCACATATGCTTCGGAATATTCCACCGGCTTCCGTGGAAATCTCTCTTATACAAACTCGAATTACATGCTCCGCGCAATGTTGCAGTATTCTACCGGCCTTAACTCCAAAGGATGGGCATTCTCTGCCAATATTATCGGACGTTATGCCCCGGAGGGTGTGATAGAGGGTACATTCTATAATTCCGTAGGTCTGCAGATGAGTCTCCAGAAGGTTTTCAATGACCGTCACTCGCTGAACTTTACTGCCTGGGCGGCTCCGACACAGCGCGCCACCAACGCGGCCGCCACACAGGAGGCATATGATCTTGCCGGCTCAAATCTTTATAATCCCTCCTGGGGTTATCTTGACGGGAAAAAGAAGAGCGCGAGAATTGTTGAGTCGGTAGATCCTTCAGCTATCATCAACTGGATATGGAAACCAAAGATGGGTACCAAACTCAATACCGCTATCGCATTCCGTAGCAACCGCTACAGCAGTTCGGCTCTGAACTGGTATCAGACTGCCGATCCACGTCCGGATTATTACCGCTATCTCCCGTCTTATTATATACCCGATGCGAATATAGAATTTTCGAATCCGGAACTCTATGCCTCTCAGATGGAAGCATATCAGAATCAGATAGAATGGTGGGGGGGTGACAAAGCTCACCGTCAGATAGACTGGAACCGTCTTTACCAGACAAACCTTCTGAACCGCCAGCAATATGACCGCGATCCCTCGTTGGTAGGACAGTCAAGCTATATACTCGAGAACCGCCACTCAAATCTTACATCATGGATGCTTAATTCATATCTTGATCATCGCATCAACGATAACATGACTCTTCAGGGTGGTTTGAGTTTGAATTATAGCGACGGACACTATTATAAAACTGTTCGTGATCTTCTGGGCGGTGAGTTCTGGCGCGATGTTGACAACTTCTCTGAACGAGACTTTGCCGGTGATCCCAACATCATGCAGAACGATATGCGAAATCCTAATCGGAAAGCCTACAAGGGTGATGTGTTCGGTTATGACTATAATATCCGTAGCATCAAGGCTCGCGCATGGTTGCAGAACCAGATTACCACAGCACACTGGAATGTGAATTACGGTTTAGAAGTAAGCTTTACCGATTTTGTGCGTCATGGTAACATGCAGAACGGCCGTGCTCCGGAGAACTCTCTCGGTACAGGCAGACACCATTCTTTTGACAATGCTTCCATTAAGGCAGGAGCTACATATAAACTTGACGGACGTAATTACTTTACGGCTCACGCATCTTATGGTACACGTGCACCTATGCCCGACTACAGCTATGTGTCTCCCCGTACTAAAGACACATCCGTACAAGGCCTTAAATCTGAAAGGTATCTTTCCGCTGATTTGTCATATACCTGGAATTACGCGCGCTTCCGCGGATCTGTTACCGGTTTCTATACAAAAATGTGGGACGGTATCACGCGTACTGGTTTCTATGATTACCAGCTCAACACTTTCATGAACTACTCAATGTCAGGAATGGAAACCGAATACAAGGGTATTGAGCTCGGAATGGAATATAAGATACTCAGCAATCTGTCTGTCTCGGCGGCCGGAACATTCTCACGCTACACATATGAGAACGATCCTCTTGGCGTGCGCAGTTATGAGAACGGTTCGCAGGACGATGTGACCCGCAGGGTATATCTCAAGAACTATCATATCGGTGGAACACCACAGCAGGTATATTCACTCGGTCTCAACTATAATATCAAACAATGGTTCTTTGAAGTGAACGGACAATGGTTCGGTGACAACTGGATTGCCCTTTCTCCTGCCCGTCATGAGGAGATGCCCGGCCTCTGGGGACAATGCGGTAGCGTGGAGGAGTATAAACAGAAACGCGATCAGATCACTCATCAGGACAAACTTAATTCCGAATGGGTGATGAATCTGTCGGTAGGTAAGATTATTTATACCAAATTCGGTTCTGTAAACTTCAATTTGAGTATAAACAACCTGTTGAACAACCGCAATATCCAGACCGGAGGATATCAGGAAGGTAAGTTCGACTATACAGATTATAACGTTAACAAGTTCCCCAACAAGATCTACTATGCACAGGGGATACGCGTATACTTCAACGTAGGTATCAGATTTTAATAAGTAAACAAGATGAAAAATATAAAAATAATATTCTCGATGCTGGTTCTGGTGGCACTGGGTTTTGGAGCATGTAACGATGATCTTTCTCAGCCGCCTGTCACGATTCCCGAGGGAGGTATAGGCACGGGCGAATGGGATTCTCCTGCAGGTGTGTTTCAGGTGTTGAATGGATACAACAATCAGGACTTGAGCATGTTGGGATGCTGGGTGCACGGTTATATTGTCGGAACGGTGAATACTTCCGAACAGACCGGATATATATTGAAAGACGAAACTGCTGATTTTACAGTTCCCACTTCTGTCAATTCAAACCTCATGCTTGCGGCAACTCCCGATGAGAAAGACTGGCATAACTGTATGACTGTCCAGATTTCCGGTACTGTACGTGATGCCCTTAACCTTGCTTCGAATCCTGATAATTTAGGGAAAGAGGTATGTATACTTGGTTCTCTTGATGAAAAATATTTCGGGGCATATGCTTTGAAGAATTCAACAGATTTCAACTGGGGAGACAAAGGTATTGAGCCAGATCCTTTAATGATTCCTCCGTATGGATCTCAGAAAATATGGTATAAAGAACTCAAAACTGCGACTGATGCGTTCTCTTTCGATCAGGGTAACCCCTCCACGGCCGGATTTGAGACCTGGAAATATTCAGATAAATATGGTATCGTTGCTACAGGAGGTAAATCAGGTAGTGCCGTTACTGCAGATGCTATGGCAATATCTCAGGAAATCAGTCTTGAAGGTTTGAAAGACCCCAGACTTCTGGTACATTCGGCCGCAAATTATTTTGGTAATGCCGAAAGTTTCGGTAATATGTGCCAGACATTGGTAAGAGTGGTCGGAACAGAGACTTGGGATCAGGTGGCACTTCCGGCTCCGCCGGCCGGCAATTCCTGGGATTTCTCCAATTCAGGTTTCGCAAACCTGGATGCTTATGCCGGAAAGAAGATTCAGATAGGTTTCAGATATACTTCGACTTCCTCTCTTTCGGGAACCTGGGAGATAGATATAGTGACGGTGACCGGTGTCCCCGCCAATTAAAAAGCGTCTAATATCTTAAGAATATGAAAACATTAAAAGCATTATATATAGGGTTGGCAGCAACGGCTTTGGCGGGAGCACTGTCTTCTTGTCAGGCAGACATGGATGCCCCAGCTCTTGTGGAACCGAAGGCCACAATGGTACCGAATACTACAATCCTCGAATTGAAGAATACGTTTGCAGACCAGACCTTGCAGTGTCCGATGAAAGACGAGTCTTCCAAGACTCCTTACATCATTCACGGGCGAGTTATTTCAAGCGATGCTACGGGCAATATATACAAGTCTATAGTGATACAGGACGAGACGGCGGCGATAGCCCTTTCCGTGAACCAAGGTTCTACATATACCGACTATCGTCTCGGACAAGAGGTCGTGCTCAATGTAACCGGTCTATATGTGGGTTACTACAACGGACTCCAGCAGATAGGCTGGCTGGGTGAATACAAGGGTGCAAAGTCGCTGACGTTCATGTCGTGGTCATATTTCCTTGAACATTCCGAATTAAACGGGTTTCCGAACGATGATGTCAAATATGTAGACCAGAATTCAACCTGGCCATCGGAGAACCCTTACTGCATAGTAACTTCTTTCTCGCAGCTCCCTTCCACAGGAGATGGTTTCCGTCAGATGCAGAGTCAGCTTGTGGAATTCCGCAACGTATCTTTCAAAGAGGGAGGTAAGGATACATATGCTCCTTATCAGGAGAGTGTGAACCGCACTCTTGTTGATGCCAACGGGGCCACACTAATAGTCCGTACCTCGGGGTATTCCAATTTCTACAATGAGATGATTCCGGAGGGTACTGGAAATGTACGCGGTATCCTCTCTTATTATGGCGAAGATTGGCAGCTTCTTCTTCGAGGCCTCGGTGACGTGATGATTACTGACAAAGGACAGAAAAACGATCCTTACACGATTGCCGAAGCTACAGAGGTTATGGATCAGGGTGCTTCAGGCTGGGTTAAGGGTTATATTGTAGGTTCTGTGAAAGCCGGTGTAAACGATGTCGAATCGAACAATGATGTTATATTCGGCAAGGATGCCGAGATGGATAACAATATCCTGATCGCGGCTTCGGCTGATGAGACAGACTGGAGTAAATGTATTGCTGTCGAGCTTCCGCAGGGATCCGCATTCCGCGCATCAGTCAATCTTGTTGACAATCCGGGTGTACTGGGCAAGGCTATTATTGTAAAAGGTAATCTTGTTACATTCCTCGGGATGCCGGGTATAACCGGCAACGGTGGTACTGCATCGGATGTGGAGGTTGACGGTGTTACAATCGGTGGCGGCGGCGATCTCCCCGGTCCCGGTGAAGGAATCCCCAATGGAGACGGATCTGAAGCAAAACCATACAGCGCAAGTCAGATAAACGCTATGACAACCGCTAACGGAACAAATCTTTATACTGGTGTATGGGTTACAGGTTATATCGTGGGTTATGTAGATACCGGTATCAAGTCATATGCTGCAGACGAAAGTGCTAAATTTACGGTTCCTGCGGCTGTAGCCACCAATCTTCTTCTTGCCAACTCTCCCGATGAGAAAGACTGGAACAAGTGTATTAGCGTTAACTTGCCTTCCGGATCTGATGCCCGCGCACAATTGAACCTTAAAGACAATACAGGAAATCTCGGCAAACTTCTTCTTATCAAGGGGAATGTCACCCGTTATGTCGGTCTATCCGGTGTAAAGGAGCCTTCCGATTTCAGACTTGGTGAAGGAGGCGGTGACACTCCGAATCCTCCGGCAACCGGTTCTACAATATATGAAGGCCTTACATTAAATGCTAACGATTGGGATATGAATAATGCTCAGGCACCAACCGGCATAAAAGTATGGCAATGGGATTCAAAGAATACGTGTCTCAAGGGAGCCGCGTTTGCGAACAGCAAGCCAAATGCGGCGGATGTGACATGTATCTCACCTGTATTCTCAATTCCGGTTTCAGGAGCGGAACTTGATTTCCAATACGTGTTCAATCAATATAAGAAAAACAATGAGATGATAAATGTAGCTGATTTTTCAGGATATGCTTATATATTGATTCGCGAAGAGGGCAGCTCGTCTTGGACTGATTTAGCTGAAATGAAAGCTCAGGGTTTTGCATGGACACCTTGGTATGATGCAAAATATAGTCTGAACAATTACTCCGGTAAGAGTATTCAGATTGGGTTCCGTTATGTTTCTACTGACGAGGTGGCTGGAACATGGGAAATAAAGAATTTGAAAGTTACAGGCTCAAAATAAACTAATATCCCTGTATAAATGTTCAATTAAAAAGGGGGTCACTGCACTTGCCGCAGTGACCCCCTTGTAAAGATTATGGCTTTTGTAAAATAATACCTGATGAAAAAACTTTTACTAATTCTCATTGCCTTCGGAATGGCAATTGGCGCAAATGCGGAGTTTAAGAAAGGATATTACGATAAAATGAACGGGAAAAGCGGAGCTGCCCTCAAGGCTGCCGCAAAGGAGTGCGTCTTGAAACACAATACTCTCGAATATTATGAACTTCCCAATTATTGGCAGTATTCCGATGTGTATCCTCAGCTGGTAAACGGATGCAAGCGGTGGTGGGATATGTATTCCGACGCGGTTTATCTGATTCAGAGAGGGCAGACCGGCAAAAGCAGTTTTTCGGCAAATAAAATGCAAAGGGAACATAGTGTGCCCAAGTCATGGTGGAAACAGAACGGTTCTGTTGAATATACCCCCGCATATTCGGATATGTGGAATCTCTATCCGTCCGATGGAGCCGCAAATCAGGCGAAACTTAATTACCCTCTTGGCATAACGGCTTCAACCAGCTTTAATAATGGTGTGACAAAGGTTGGTGGCGCCCAGACAGGATATGGCGGCGGCAGCCGGAATGTGTTTGAGCCCGCAGATGAATATAAAGGGGATTTTGCCCGTGCATATATGTATGTTGCCACTGTTTATGACGATATCAACTGGGTGGTGAACTATATGTACAAGAAAGAGGCATATCCGACATTGCAGCCATGGGCCAGGGAGATGCTTCTTCAATGGTGTCGCCGTGATCCTGTGGATCAGAAAGAGATTGACCGCAACAATGTTGTTGAACAGTATCAGGGCAATAGGAATCCTTTTGTTGATTTCCCTGAGCTGGCGGAATATGTATGGGGGTCGAGGACAACTGAGGTATTTTATGTCGACGATCAGGAGGGTAGCGATCCAACACCTCCCATAACCGGCGATCCTGAGATTACAGCTCCGGTCAACGGAGAGGCCATTGACTTCGGGCAGTTGGCGCTGGGAGCCGGTGAGACCAGAGTCCTGCAGATTGTTGGAAAGAATCTTACGGCACCTTTGACTGTCAGAGTGGCCGGTGCGGACAAGACCAACTTCATATCTTCGGTTAGTTTGATTCCGGCTGCGACTATCAATCAGAATCAGGGATATCTAATGAGTATAACCTATAAACCTGTGGCTGTGGGAAAACACGAGGCGAAAGTGACGCTTTATGACGGTGGCCTTCAGGGAAGTATTGCTGTGACTTTGACAGGAGAATGTCTTGAACGTCCCGTTTTGACCACGCTTACTGCCATTCAGCCTGTGGAGATGACAGATACTACATACACGGCATGCTGGAATCCCGTTCCTGCCGGAGAGATTGCGGACTATTATATCCTTACACGTGTCCGCTATGTTGATGGAAACGAGGAGACGGAAACTTATGAGACCGGTGAGACAAGTTATCAGCTCTCCGGAAGAGAGCCGGGTGTGGCAGAAAGTTATTATGTGCAGTATTCGCGTCTTGGAATTGTTTCCGAGCCTTCAAATTCAGTATATGTGGCAGCCGGTGCCGGCATCAACGACTTGCCCGGGGATATGCCGGTAAAAATATTCGTAGTGGAAGGAGGTATCATGTTGCGGGTTTCCGGAAGTGCCGCTCCGGTTGTCGTTTACGATGTTAACGGAATCGAGGTCATGCGTGTTGACACACCCGAAGACGGAGGGTTCTATCCTCTACCGCAGGGTATATACATTACCCGCTCCGACGGTATGCTTCCGCAGAAAATCATTATCTGAAAAAGACAATCTGAAAGGATTATTAGAGAATGATTATCCGAATATGATTCCGCTTACGCGTCATCACAGACAAAGAGCCTGAAATGTCAAAAACAAAAAAGAAAAAAACAGACTGGCTTGAAAGCCAGATGGAACCTGATAGGTCTCTTGAATCCGAGATGGAACCCTCCACCTCAATCCTGAAGCAGATGGAACCGGGCCGGTCTCTTGAGTCCGAGCTGGAGTCCTCCGCCTCGCTCCTGAAGCAGATGGAACCGGGCCGGTCTCTTGAATCCGAGATGGAGCCTTAGTCCCCCTCTGTGATGACGCGTAAGCGGAATAAAACAAGTGTTTAAGAAGAAATGGAAGCCAGCAGACCGGAAGAAAAATGTGAATATCCTTTTGGGAAAGATCTTAAGAGGCGCTCCACACGCCGGGCGAAATTCAGAGATTACAAGGCTCCCGGCTTCTATATGATAACGATTACAGCCAATCAGGGCATTCCTCCGTTTTGTAAAATCTGTAATTCTCCGGAATATCCACGTATCGAAGACACCCCTCTTGGAGAGATAATTCGGGGAAAGATCACTTCTATGCACGAGTATACCCCGCAACTGGAAGTGAGATGTTATGTGCTGATGCCTGATCATATCCATATGCTTGTTCGCGTAAAGCAATATCTCGATCGTCATCTGGGTAGAATAATAGGGGGAATGATGGGAGGATGCACCTCTCTGGCTCGTAAAAATGGTATTATTGGCTCGGAAGTCTCTTTGTTTAAAGATAAATTTCATGATAGGATAGTATCGAAGACTGGACAGATTGATGTCCTGAAAAAATACATAGCCGATAACCCCCGCAGACTGCTGATTAAAAGGATGCATCCCGATCTTTTCAGGCGTTATCTTCATCTGAAAATAGGTGATCGTGAGTTTGCCGCTTATGGTAACATTTTTCTATTGAAGTCTCCTGATCTGCTTCCGGTAAAGATTAGCAGACGGTGGAGCGATACTGAGTTTGACAGGTATGAAAACTATTGTATTGAGGAGATTGGAAATGGAGCCATACCGATATCTCCGTTTATTCATAAGAGGGAAAAGGATATCCGGGACAAGACAATAGAATCAGGCGGGAAGATTATTATACTGAAAGATACAGGGTTTGAAGACCGGTTCAAACCGCAGGGAAATGAGTTTGAACTTTGTGCCGAAGGAAGATTATTGCTTTTGGCACCATGGCCGGACAATACAGGTAGAAAAAGTAATGCCGGTTATGTGGAATTTCATTTGTTGAATGATATGGCGGCTGCTATAGCTAAGATGGGCGTGGACATAATAACATCAGTGGTATTCTGAATCTGAGCGGAAGAAACTCCAAAGAACCTCAAAATTACCGAAAGATCTATAATATATAAATTTATTTTCGTAATAAAATTAAATACTCTCTAAGATATTTTATAATTTTGGATATTGGAATTCAAATTATAAAATATCCTTTTTTAATGAGAAAAATATTAACGGCATTGCTGGCATGTGTTGCTGTCGGGGCGAATGCCGGGATAAAGGAGAGTGTGGTTGCTCCTGTCAGAATTGTATGGATGTCGGATACTACCGGTACGGCAATAAAAGGATCTGGTATATTGTTAAAGGATTTTTCGGGACAGGTAAGTGTAAACAATTCTTCTTCATCGGCGGTATTGACTTCCACTCCTGATAAATCGGCTTCGATACTTCTTGACTTCGGCAAAGAGATATACGGTGGGCTGAAACTATATACAGGCATGCCGGCCGGTAAACAGGCAAAGCATGTAAGGGTTGTGCTCGGAGAATCGGTAAGTGAGGCTATGAGCGATGTAAGGCAACCGAATAATGCTATGAACCCTACAAATGAGCATTCCCTAAGAGATTTCACCTTGAGTCTTCCTTGGCTTGGCAGCGCGGAATGTGGTAAAAGTGGATTTAGATTTGCCCGCATAGACTATCTTGATTGTGACGAGCCGCTGCATCTCCGGTTTGTTGAAGCCCGGTCGTTTATGATTGATGATCCCGAACGGGGAAGCTTCGAGTGTTCCGATCCCCGGCTTAATGAGATTTGGAAGACGGGAGCTTATACCGTGAAACTGAATATGCAGGATTATGTGTGGGACGGCATCAAACGTGATCGCCTTGTTTGGCTTGGTGACATGCATCCCGAGGTTATGACAATCTCATCTGTGTGGGGAGAGATGCCGGTTGTGCACAAGTCGCTTGATTACGGTGCGGATGACACTCCTCTTCCGGGCTGGATAAACGGCATGTGCAGCTATTCCATATGGTGGCTGATCATTCACCGTGATCTTTATATGTATAATGGCAATCTTGAATATCTCCGCACTCAGCAACCTTATATCAGGGGACTTGTGAAGCAGATAGACTCACTTGTTGACAAGGACGGCAAAGAGCACCTGGATGGTGTCCGCTTTCTTGACTGGGCTACTTCCGAACGAAAGGATATTATTGACTCGGGAATGCAGTCAATGACCTGCATGGGTATGGAAGCGGCACGTGATATAGCAAAGTTTCTTGATGATAGCGAATTGCTTGATGTTGCGGAGAAGTGTCTCAAGCGCATGAAAAAACACAATGTCGGGAGTTGTGGCAACAAGCAGGCCGCTGCTCTTGCCGTGCTTTCAGGTCTCAGTTCTGATCCGGACAAGGATATATCAATAATAGCGGACGGAGGTTCGGATGGATACTCTACGTTCTATGGATATTATATGCTTGAGGCATTGGCTGCCTGTGGCAAGTATGAGGAAGCTATGAGACGGATATCGGATTATTGGGGAGCCATGTTGGATCTTGGCGCCACAACTTTTTGGGAGGATCTGACTTATTCCGATGTCGCAAAGGCCGGTAGAATAGATAATTTTGTGCCTGAAGATCAGTTTGATATACATGCAGACGGAGGAGCATATTGTTATAAAGGATTAAGAATGAGTCTTTGTCATGGCTGGGCATCCGGCCCTACAGCGTGGCTTAGCCGGCATGTGTTGGGGGTGCGTCCCATTAAGCCCGGTTGCAGTGAGATAGAGATAAATCCCCATCTTGGAGACCTGCAATGGGCAAAGGGTGTGTTCCCGACTCCAAAGGGGGATGTAAGGATTGAGGTTGTGCGGGGCAATGATGGTAAACCTGTTTGCAAAGTGCAGGCTCCGAAAGGGGTGAAAGTTCATAACCGGACAATCTAAACACTTTATAATCGTACTTTCTAATAATTTAATACCTAAAAACAACTTATCATTTATGAATATGAGATATTCGGCTATTGCCGGTTTCCTGTCTTTGACAAGCTCATTGCTTTTTGCAGAAGCTCCGGCAGGATATTATTCCCGTCTTGACGGCAAGCAGGGCGATGAATTGCGGGCAATCGTGAAGGAAGTTTCTATCCCTGCTGATTTTGAATCAATTGAATTCGGAGATGGAGGATCATCTTCTTTTAAGACATGGCAATGCTTTATATCTTCCGATATAAGGGAGATTGACGGCAGAACCATGTGGTGGGATATGTATTCAAACAACATTGTCTATACTTATGGAGCGGATAATTCTTTGAATACAAAATCTCTCAATATTGAGCATGCTGTGCCCAATTCATGGTGGGGAGGAAGAAACGGTAACTTGATGGCTTATCAGGATATATTCAATCTTAATCCATCAAATTCCGAAGCCAATAATAAGAAATCGGCAAATCCTATAGGTGTTACTGTAGAGAATCCCGCCTTTTCTAATGGCCTGGTAAAAATAGGTAAGACTGCGGCCGGATATGGCGGCAACGCTTCCACTGTGTTTGAGCCTTCCGATGAATATAAGGGGGACTTTGCCCGCACATTCTTTTATATGTTTGCGGCATATCCTGATATTGACTGGAAAATGGACAAAGGTGGTGAAAATATGTATCAGGTTGTGGACGGTAGGGTAGAACTGTTGCCTTGGGCTAAAAACATGCTTCTGAAATGGAATGCGGAGGATCCGGTTGATGCCAAGGAGATGAAACGTAATGACGAGATTTTTAAATGTCAGAAGAACCGTAACCCTTTCATAGATATGCCCGGACTGGCAGAATATATATGGGGTGCGAAGACAGATGAAAAATTCCTCTCTTCCTCTCAGGCGGTTCAATTGGTGGAACGTCCGTCCGCGCCACGTCCGTCCGGATTGTGGATGAAAGGGGTGAATACATATTCCTCAAGGTATTGGGATATTGCTGATGCCGGATTTGAAACCTTCGGCAATGACCTCTGGATAAGTCTGGACGGTGGCAATTATCAGCAATATGGCAGTAGCGTGAAAATTCCTCCGGCTGACAAGCATGGAGACATCCACACGGTCAAGGCATATTGTGAAAAAGTAGATGGAAGTTATGTTCTCAGAAGCCCGGTAGTCTCTGTAACCTTTATTGCCAAAGATGCCAAAGTCAACGATTATTCCATGGCCGATTATGAGGCTGTGAAATCAGGAGATGATGTGGATAGGAATGGCAGATATATCATAACCGATGCCTTGAACAGTCATGTCATGGGCATGAACAGTTCTACATTCATGACAGATTGCTGGTTTGCACGTCAAAGTGGAGATTTGCTTGTCGAGCTGCCTCAGGATGCCGCGGTTGTAGATTTTGAACCTGCGGCCGACGGTAGATACCTTCTGCGGATTTCGGATGTAAACAACGTTTTCAAAGGATACTGGGCAACTACCGGTAATAATAGAATGAAACTTGATCAGCAACAAGGTACGCCGGCCACGGTGACAATTCAGCCCGACGATTGCGCTTCCATCGCTTTTGTCAATTACGGTAGCTTGCAGTATAATCAACAGTCTCCGCGTTTCCTGAACTATACTTCGGCACAGGGAAAAGTGAGGCTTTACCGCTTTGTCAGGTTTAGCAACGCTTCAAGTTCCATAACCGATGTTCTGAATGGTGAAAGCGATGACGTGTATGTGAAAAACGGAGAGATTCATGCTCCGGAGGGAAGTTCTGTCTATTCCATTCAGGGTGTGAGGACCGTTGCAGGAAGACTGGCTAAAGGTGTCTATATAGTGGTTACCCGAAGCGGCAATACCATTAAAGTTGTGTTATGAGAAAAATTATGGCTGAAAAAATTGGATAATTGGCTATAAAGATGCAATTTTGTTAAGAATTTATAAACTGATCTTCTGACCTAAATCAATACGAAAACACAATAAAAAGATGTTACAGGAAACCAACATCAAAACGATTGACAAAGTTGTTATACGTTTTGCTGGAGATTCCGGCGACGGTATGCAGCTTGCCGGAAGTATCTTCTCCAATATATCTGCCGGAGAGGGTAACCAGATTTCAACATTTCCGGATTATCCGGCGGAGATACGGGCACCGCAGGGCTCTTTGAGCGGAGTGTCCGGCTATCAGGTAAGTGTCGGTAAAGAGGTGCACACACCGGGCGACCGCGCCGATGTGCTTGTGGCCATGAACCCGGCGGCGTTAAAAACAAATCTCAAGTATCTGAAGCAGGATGGCATCATCGTGTGTGACGGAGATTCATTCACTCCACAGAATCTGAAGAAAGCTGAATATGCTACCGATGATCCCGTGGCTGAGTTGGGTATCAATCCGTCCAGGATAATGCTCGTGCCGATGACTACATTGCTTAAAAGCACACTTGAGGGTTCAGGACTCGACCAGAAAGGCATCATGAAGTGCAAGAATATGCTTGCATTAGGAATTATCTGCTGGCTTTTCGACCGTCCCGTTGATAGCGTGCTCAAGAAGTTACAGGCTAAGTTTGCCAAAAAACCGGCTATATATGAAGCCAACGCAAAGGTAGTCAGAGCCGGATGGGATTACGGGCATAACACCCACAGTTCAATGCCGGTTTACCGCATAGAGACATCTGCAGGCGTGCCTGGCACATATATAGATGTCACCGGAAATACCGCCACTGCGTGGGGATTGATAATGGCATCGGAAAAAAGCGGCAGACCGCTTTTCCTCGGAAGTTATCCTATAACCCCGGCCACAGATATCCTTCATGAATTGGCCAAACGTAAGGATCTTGGTGTCAAGGCTTGCCAGATGGAGGATGAGATAGCCGGTGTATGTTCTGCGATAGGAGCGTCTTATGCAGGTAATCTCGCTGTTACTTCAACTTCCGGTCCCGGTCTTGCTTTAAAGTCTGAGGGTATAGGCCTTGCGGTTATGGCAGAGCTGCCGTTGGTGGTGATCGATGTGCAGCGTGGGGGACCGTCTACCGGACTTCCAACCAAAACGGAACAGACAGACTTGATGCAGGCTCTTTATGGACGTAACGGGGAGTCCCCTCTGTGCGTGCTGGCTGCTGTAAGCCCTACTGATTGTTTTGAAATGGCATTCAATGCCTGCAAAATCGCAATAGAACACATGACTCCGGTCATACTTCTTACAGATGCTTTCATAGGAAACGGTTCATCGGCATGGCGTGTTCCTGAGCCCGGTGAATATCCCGATATCAAAGTGCCTGTCGTAAGCCCTGAACAATTGGCTGCGGGTTGGCGTCCGTTCGACAGAGATGCGGAGACCTATGTCCGTTATTGGGCTCTTCCCGGCACTGAGAACGGTATGCATCGTGTGGGAGGTCTGGAGAAAGATTTCAACACGTCTGTTATATCTACGGATGCTAAGAACCATGCTAAAATGGTTGAGGCCCGTAGAGAGAAGGTGGCACGTATAGCTCGAGACATACCGCGGATGGAGCCGATGTTTGACAAGGAGGCCGACACTATTCTTCTCGGATGGGGAGGCACATACGGCCATTTGCTCACAGCTGCTACAGAACTCAACGCATCCGGTGTGAAATGTGCTTTCTGGCAGTTCCGTTATATAAATCCTCTTCCTGAGAATGCAGTGGAAACATTGAAAAAATACAAGAGGGTGATTGTGGCGGAACTTAATACCGGAATGTTTGCCGACTATCTGCAGATGCATCTCCCAGGACAGGAGGTGATGCGCATCAACAAGGTGGAGGGTCAGCCTTTCCTTGTAAGCGAGATTGTCGACGGTGTGAAAAAGATTATAGAGACAAAGTAAGGAAAATCCTGTAAAATAGACTTCAGATAATGGAAGATAAAAATAATACGGGATATGTTCCCGCTGATTTTAAAAACAGTCAGAATGCCCGCTGGTGTCCGGGTTGCGGAGACCATGCGATATTGAATGTTCTCCATAAAGCCATGGCGGCTATAGGTGTGGCTCCCAAGGACACAGCCGTAATTTCCGGCATAGGTTGCTCCTCTCGCCTCCCATACTATATGAATACCTACGGAATGCATACCATTCACGGACGTGCCGCCGCAATAGCTACCGGTGTGAAGACTGCCAATCCGGCGCTTACCGTGTGGCAGATTTCCGGTGACGGTGATGGCCTGGCTATCGGAGGCAATCATTTTATACATGCGATCAGAAGAAATATCGATATCAACATACTGCTTTTCAACAACAAGATCTACGGATTGACCAAGGGGCAGTATTCACCCACATCCGACCGTGGCGCAGTGACAAAATCAAGCCCGTATGGCACTGTCGAGGATCCTTTTATTCCAGCCGAGCTTTGCTTTGGCGCAAGAGGCAATTTCTTTGCTCGTGGAATAGACATAACGCTTGATATCACACGTGACTGCATGATTGCTGCTGCCCGTCATAAAGGAGCCGCTGTGGTGGAGGTCCTTCAGAACTGCGTCATCTTTAATAACGGAATCCATTCATATTTTACAGACAAGGAAGAGCGTGCTGACCACACCATATATCTTCGTCATGGAGAGAAGATGCTCTTCGGTAAAAATATGGAGAAAGGTCTGGTGCAGGATGGATTCGGACTTAAGGCTGTCATTGTCGGAGAGAATGGCTACACACTCGATGACATATTGGTGCATGATGCGCATTGCCCGCAGAATTTCCTCCAGCAGCAACTGGCTATGATGGACGGACACGAACTCCCTGTGGCATTAGGCGTAATTCGTGATTATGAAGCTCCTACATATGAGATGGAGGTTGCCCGTCAGGTCGAGGAGGTGAAATCTAAGAAGAACTTTGGTTCGCTCCGGGATATGATATTGAAGACCTGCGAGAGCTGGACCATAGAATAAGGGCAAAATACGGTTAAAATGATGACGGAAATGCACAAGAATAAAATTTCTGTGCATTCTCGTCATCATTTTTTACTGAAAAATTTCCATAATCAAAATATTTTGATTTACTTTGCATTCTGAACTCTGTAAAACAAATAAAACAATATATTAACGTCTAAAATCTTATTTGATATGTCAGACATCGAAAAAAGAGTAAAAGAAATTATTGTAGATAAACTCACAGTAGATGAGAGCGAAGTAACTCCTCAGGCTGGATTCAGCCAGGACCTTGGTGCAGACTCACTTGACACAGTTGAGCTCATCATGGAATTCGAAAAAGAGTTTGATATCACAATCCCGGATGCAGAAGCTGAGAAGATCGTTACTGTAGGGGATGCTATCAACTACATCGAGGAGCACAAGAAATAAGAAAAAACTAATCGCCACCGGATCTGTAGGGAAAACTGCGGATTTTGGTGGCGATTATTGAAATTATATCCGATATGGAGTTAAAAAGAGTTGTAATAACGGGGCTTGGTGCCTTGTCTCCACTTGGCAATGATGTTGCCACTACATGGGAGAACGTGAAAGCGGGAAAAAGCGGCGCGGCACCCATTACACATTTCGATGCCTCCAAATTCAAGACACAATTTGCCTGTGAGGTGAAGGATTTCGATCCTGCCGCACATTTTGACCGCAAAAAGATGCGTCAGCTTGACTCGTATGCAATGTATGCGCTCGTTGCTGCGGAGGAGGCGATAAATGATGCCGGACTCGAAGGGGAAGGCGTTGACAAGAATCGCGTTGGTGTGATTTTCTCAGCCGGTATCGGTGGTCTGCACACTTTCGAAGAGGAAGCCGGATATTATGCAATTCATGGTGAGGAGCAGGGTCCGAAATACAATCCTTTCTTTATCCCCAAGATGATTGCCGACATCGCTGCCGGCCACATTTCAATCGACCACGAGTTCCGCGGTCCTAACTTCGCGACTGTGTCTGCCTGTGCGTCGTCAAATCATGCATTGATTGATGCATATAATTATATCCGTCTGGGACAGGCTGATGCTATTGTCGCAGGTGGTGCCGAAGCTGCTGTATTCCCTGCAGGTGTAGGTGGTTTCAATTCAATGAAAGCTCTTTCCACTCGCAATGATGAGCCGGAAAAGGCATCAAGGCCTTTCAGCGGTTCGCGCGACGGATTTGTGATTGGTGAAGGCGCGGCTGCCCTTGTGCTTGAGGAACTCGAGCATGCCAAAGCACGTGGAGCGCATATTTATGCCGAAGTCGCTGGTGGCGGTGTGTCTGCCGATGCTTACCATATCACAGCTACCCATCCCGAGGGTCTGGGAGCGGTGCTCGGTATGGAGAACGCTTTGCGCGATGCCGGAATGAAGCCCGAAGAGATTGACTACATCAACATGCACGGCACATCCACTCCGGTGGGCGACCGTGGTGAGGTAAAGGCTATTCTCAAAGTGTTCGGTGATCATGCCTACAAGATGAACCTCAGTAGTACAAAGTCCATGACCGGTCACCTCCTTGGTGCCGCAGGTGCTTTGGAAGCAATGTTGAGCGTAAAGGCTCTTGTTGACGGTGTGGTTCCTCCTACTATCAACCATGAGGAGGGCGATGATGATCCGGAATTGGACTACAATCTCAACTTTACCTTCAATAAGGCTCAGGAGCGTGAACTAAATGCCGTGCTTTCAAATACATTTGGATTCGGCGGACATAACGCTTCTCTGATCATAAAGAAGTATAAAGAATAATACATATTCTTTGCAGATAAGAAAAGGATAGCTTCTCGGCTATCCTTTTTTTGCTTGTAAATAAGGGAATTTTTTTGTAAATTTGCTCAAATAAGTGTGTTTGATAAATTGGTTCATACGCTGATTTTCAAAATATGCCTACTTACTTAATCATTTCAAAACTATATACGGAATAATGGCAAGTCTGGAAGAGGAGAAAAGTTATCAGGCTGATAATATTCAGGTCCTTGAGGGACTGGAGGCGGTTCGGAAACGTCCGTCAATGTATATCGGTGACACCGGTGTGAGAGGTCTTCACCATCTCGTTTATGAGGTTGTGGACAACTCAATAGATGAGGCGCTGGCGGGATTTGCCAGCCATATAGAGGTGACCATTACAGAGGATAACTCTATAAAGGTTGTCGACAATGGACGAGGCATTCCTGTGGATATGCATGAAAAAATGCACAAACCGGCTTTGGAGGTGGTGCTTACCGTGCTTCACGCGGGAGGTAAATTCGATAAGGGTTCTTACAAAGTTTCCGGAGGTCTACATGGTGTGGGTGTAAGCTGCGTGAACGCGCTTTCCGACTATCTCAGGGCTGAGATTCACCGTGAAGGTAAAATATACATGCAGGAGTATGCTTTGGGCAAGCCTACAAGTAAACTGATTGTCATTGGAGAGAGCGACCATACCGGGACAACGATCTTTTTTCACCCGGACGCTACAATCTTCTCTGAAACGGTATATGATTATGAAACCCTTGCAAGCCGGCTCCGGGATCTCGCATTCCTGAATGCGGGTATTACTCTTACACTCACCGATCTTCGTGTTCTCAACGAGAAGGGAGAACCTCGTATGGATGTTTTCCATAGCGAGGAAGGTCTTAAGGAGTTCGTGAAATATATCGATGCCGGCAAGGAGCCTCTTATAGAAGATATCATTCACCTCAACACCGAGAAAAATGGTGTGCCTATAGAGGTGGCAATGACCTACAATACGGATTACAATGAGAATATATATTCTTATGTAAACAATATCAATACGATAGAAGGTGGAACGCATCTTACCGGTTTCCGTCGTGGACTTACAACTACCCTTAAGAAATATGCCGACGACAACCATCTTCTCGACAAGATGAAGATAGAGCTCTCAAAAGAAGACTTTCGTGACGGCCTTACGGCGGTAATTTCCGTAAAAGTCGCCGAACCTCAGTTTGAGGGCCAGACAAAAACCAAGCTTGGTAATAATGAGGTTGCCGGTGCCGTACAAAGCTCTGTCAGCGAGGCTTTGCGCAACTATCTTGAGGAGCATCCGAATCAGGCGAGGGTGATTGTCAATAAGGTTAAACTGGCAGCGGAGGCTCGTCATGCCGCATACAACGCAAAAATGCGTGTCCAGAACCGAAGCCCGTTGTCAGGGGCCGGTCTCCCGGGTAAACTGGCACCGTGTAAAAGCCGTATTGCCGAAGAATGCGAGCTGTTCCTTGTCGAGGGTGATTCTGCGGGTGGATCTGCAAAGCAGGGACGTAACCCGCGTTATCAGGCTATCCTCCCGCTGAGAGGTAAGATACTTAATGTGGAAAAAGCCAACGACAGCAAGGTGCTCAGCAGCGACGATATTGTCAATATGTATAAGGCTCTTGGCGTGACAATCGGAACCGAAGAGGATTCCAAAGCTCCGAACATGTCCAAGCTTCGTTATCATAAGATTGTGATTATGACCGATGCCGATGTGGACGGTGCACATATCGCAACATTGTTAATGACATTCTTCTATCGCCGTATGCGTCCTATAATTGACAACGGTTACCTGTATATAGCCACTCCTCCTCTTTATAAGTGCTCTACAAAAGGCAAGAATAAGAATGAGGAATATTGCTGGACAGACCAGCAGGTACAGCAATATGTCGACGACAAATGTGGTGGTGAGCGAGGCAGACTGATTTTGCAGCGTTATAAAGGTCTTGGTGAAATGAATCCCGAGCAACTGTGGGAAACGACAATGGATCCGGACAATCGTATGTTAAAGCAGGTGACACTTACAAATGCCGCTGAGGCAGACCGCACTTTCGCTGTCCTGATGGGAGAAGAAGTCGCACCACGCCGCGATTTTATCGAAGCTCATGCTTCCTACGCCAACATCGATGCGTAATTAATAAAACTGATATTTACGGACAGAGAGGTATGTGTCAAAATGACGCATACCTCTCTGTCTGTAAAATACAAAATAATATCATTGCCGCTGTTTCGGCGGTTTTGTTGACACGGGGCGCACGGCGAAACCGTCCGTATTATAGAAGTCCGCCGACGGATCTATGATGGTATTTGAGCCTCTGCTGGCTCCGTCGCTCCATATCTTTCCGCTCTCGATATCGCTGCGATGGAACTTCAGGTGGTAGGAATTTGTCGAATCCTGTACGTTGTTGAACCAGACATAACCTTCTCCCTTGACATTTTCTGTCTTATTCGGATATTCTACAACTTGTGCTTTGGCATCATAATCCCGGTAACCGGAGACCGGGAAGATGATGGATTGAAGTTTTTTAGGGTCTGTATAAAGCTCCAGAATCTCGCTGTTTACGGTCTCTTTATTGTAGTAATCCGACATGTTGCTCTCAAGTACATCATACCAGTCGTATGGAAACATTGCTTTTTTTCCGAGAGTTGTGAATCCGGTGAATAATGTGTTGTCACCAACCTGATATCCCGGAGGACAAGGATCATAGACCGTCTTTTTGCCATTGTTTGACCACAGGTCTGCGGGTGATTTATTTATACTTTTATAAGAGGTCCCATCAGGCACTCTTGGTGCATTATGCCATTTGTCAGGGTTTTTGACAAGTACATCAAGACAATCCTTGGTGAGCTTTCTCCCTACATTATTCTGGAACGTTAAAGGTTCCGTATAAAGCCGCGGAGGATTATACTGGCCCCACACGTCATAAAGTTTGCCGTCATGATCCCATCTCTGTTTGTTTTGCCAGAGATCATTTGAGCCGACAAACGGATCCTTACGTCCCCACTGGTAATAGGGATGGTCGCCACGGGGAAGTAGAATATGGGGATATTGCTCGATCTCCCTGGTTATCTCTTTGTCTCCGAACCTGAATGTTATCTTGCACTTGCGGCGCTTGTAATATTTTATCGCCTTGTTGCCAGAACACCAGCCAAGATTGACAGGCATCACATCGAATGCTTTCTCTTCATGGTTGGTAACCCGGATATTCTTCTCGAAATCTCCAAAACCGAAACGGGTCGCCCAGATGTGCCAGCTCCAGACAGCTTTTGTGCTTCCGCTTTTTCCATATATCGGAACTTTATTTTGATATATGGAATCTCTGTTCATATAGACATATTCATCTTCACTTGCCTTATTGTCAATCAAGGCTATTACGGCATTCCCCTCCTGTATTTTACCGATCTGGAATTTTATCCCCCCTTTGCCACCAAAAAGAGTGGCATCATACTCTATTGTACTTGGTGTGATAAGATATTGGTCATCTTGCTTGGCATCCTGCCATATAAGTTTTACGCTTACATCGGAGAGGTCTATTTTTTTGGTCGGGTCGTTTTTTCTTGTGTTGTCTATGATATAAGGTGCTGTAATTGGCTCGTTAAGATGGTTTACAATGTGTGTCGAAGAGTAGGCGGCCTGGTTGGGGCCTCCGTCTGTGATTGCATTGCCATACACCAGGGGAAAGCAATACCAGCCGGGTGCGCCCACCATGTAGCAGTTGGCGGTGTTCTCGACATTACTTCCTCCGTTTTCGTTGGAAAGGTTATACGGGGCGGCTTTACTGCCCGGCACAGTGGCGGCAGGGAATAAGTCATTGATTTTTTTTGAGGTCGGTTCCGCCATAGAGGCGACAAAAGTATATTTCTTTTGAGTTCTGTCTTCACTCACTGTGCCCTCGGTGGTTGTAATCCATCCCGGGTTGGGGCTGTCTGTCTCCCATTCTTCGGTCAGGTCATTGTACGAATAATAAGTATAGGTGATTTTATCCGGCTCTATCCATGTATTGGACGGACCTGTGGCATAGCTGGTAACCGTGATTGAATTCTGATTGTTGAAGGTGTGTCCGGCGTTATGGATATAAACACAGTCAGGATCAGGTACAAAAAATTTGCCTTGATAGTTCACGTCTTCAGGATATGTGATATCCAGATATTTCTCGCTATACTCGATATGCCAGTCCACGTCATTGCCATACCCTTTGAACTGCATCGTGATTTTGTAATGGTGGTTGCGGACCAGATCGAAATTTTTCACCGCGTCTTGCCCGAGCATGAACCGGTAGATGATCTTGCCTTCAGATTTATATTCGGGCCGGGCAGCGACATAATATCCCTCCACTTCAAGGTAAGTGCCGTTTGTGACACCGTCATACGGTGTGGAATCTATTATCCCGTCTCCGTCGTAGTCTTGGCTTTTTTTGGATGCGCCTTCCGGTTCTCCCTGCATGTTTTCATAGCAGGGAAGTGCCTTGGCATTGTCGTCATGAAAACTTGTAACATCTTGCTCTCCCCACACATCTTTCGGTAAAAACGTATCTGTTTTTGTTACTTTGGGCCAGGCATTGTGGTCTTCACCATTTCCGTAGTTGATGGAATATGTTGTCTGGGCGTGTCCAATATCGTTGGTTCCGACAGCCGAAGGCGTTCCCAGAAGTGCATGGGATGCCACTTGTTTAAGTACAGCATTTTTAATATAGACTGTAACGCCCTCTTTAAGGTTTGTTCCGTCAAAATCGACAGTAACTTTCGAGGTTGCCCTGCGCACCCAGGAATGAAGGCTATTACGGTCCGGGGTAATGGTAAGAAGATCATTCTCTTCAAATTTCTCATTGTCGGGGACGGAGGTGCTTTGTCTGAAAACACCGAACATTTCAAGGTCTTCCTCAATGTCATCGTCCCAGGCAAGCTTGAAATTCCTAAGCTCATCGATAGATGTAACTTCCCTGAGGGCCTCTTTCTGGGTGTCGGAGATATTTGCAACGGCAAAAACATAATAACGCCCTGACCGTACTTTCTTTTTGAAAGTGACTCTTTCGTGTGTGGATCCTTCTGAAAGAGTGTGTGTGAAATTCACATCTCCGCTGTATTCATCTTTTTCCCCTTTTGAATTGAAGAAGAAAACATACAGCGATTTTATGCCATTGTATTTCGTTCCATCCGGTGCTTCGGCACGTGTCTGTACTTCCGTCGGTACAAGCGGCCTGTAAATAACCTCCCCCCGGATTTCAACTTCCGCGTCTGGTATCGCCACCGGTTCGTATAGAAAGTCATCCCTGCATCCTGTGAGTATGATAGCCGCAGCCAGTAATGTCGGGATGATCGAAAAAATGATACTATATTTTTTTATTACATTAGACATAATTGTTCAATTTTTTTAGGAGATCCGATATGTCACAGGATCACTCAAGGTATTGTACCCATTCTCCGAGTATGGCCTTTCTCTTTGCAACTGTATCTCCTTCCTTCCAGGGATAACGGTTGCCGAGAACGTCAAACCAGTATCTTGGGTTATAAGAGTTGTGGTCGTATCCCGGCCAGTTATATGCCACAATGCTGTATTCCAGTCTGTCCCATTCATTCAGGGTGCGGAAACAGCTCAACCTGAGAGTCTCGTCAAGCCATACGCGCTGTTTCAGGTCATTTAGATAATACGTCCAGTTTACATTTTCATATCCCGTTCTGCCGGCAGGATAGAGAAAGTATTTCTTTCGGGTCTCCTTCTCGAAAAAATGGTCCAGTCCTGCGGCGGTTCGCTCGTAATCCGCATACACAAGCAGATACTCTTTACTGTTGATGGTTACAAACTTTCCCTCGTCGTTTTTCGGACCGAGATATAATGGAACCGCTGTCGCGGGGTCGCGATAATTGCCGTCATACCAGCAGACCCTGCCTTGGCGATCTTTACCCACTATATATCCCGTAAATTCATCCCTTTCCAGTCCGTAATCCGGTTTGAGTTCTACATGTGTGAAAGGGATTACATCAACTGTCCACACTATGTCTTTACCTCTTGCTGTGACGTTGAATTTGTACCAGTTGTTGCGGGCTATGTCAAAGTGTTGTCCCGGTGTCGCGCCTGCCGGCGGATTGTCGGTATAATGGAAATCAATCTCTTGTTCTACTTCGCGCCCTCCGGCTGCTATGTCCCCGATGGTAAAACGTATCTTGATGCGTGAGCGCGTATCAAGAGGCTCTTTCTCGTCATTGACATTTCTGTATTCAGGCACAAATGCTATGTAGTGCCCCGAGCTTTCCTCTTTTGTCAACGCCAATGCTATATCGGTTGCGCCACCCGGTATATGTACGGGTGTGTAGTCGGTGAGCCATGAACCGGTCACATAGTCGCTCTGTTTAGTGACGTTTGCCGGTGCCTTGTAGCCCTTGTTGTTGGAATGGGTTAGTGAGACGGAGTTGACTACCGGTGTCTCTGCGAAGTCCACGAAATTAACGTTCACCTCAACCTTGGCATAGGCGCGCAGAAGGTAAATCGTACCAAGCTCCGAAGTCTCTTTCCCGGCTATGAAGTCTGGCACTCCGCTCTCGAATTCAGTAACCCCGTACATCGGGATAAGGTTGTCGGCCGATAGCTCAGTCTTTTGCTGTGAGAACATAAACTTGGCCTCGTTAGCGGCACAGAGCTGCTGTATGGTGGTTATTCCGGGAACAGGGTCGGCATAGATGTCCCAGTTTGCCAGTACCACGAAGCGGCAGCCTGTCGACAATGCGCTCGTCACCTCCTCCGTGTTTTCCAGCTGCATACGGATCGTATATTTATTCCCTTCAATATTTTGGATGCCTACAGCTTCCGGTGCTTTGATGAATTTGTTATCCTTATTGAATAAAAAACAACGGAAGTCTTTGCGGGAAAAATCAATAAAATTCTCCAGACCGCTCCCGGTCTCATATTCCCCGCTGGTAACGTTGGCTCTGGTATTCTCGTTGGCCGTGTCTCCCAAATCGAGAGTGAAAACAGCCTGAATATTACTCTCAATTTCGGGTAAGGATTCTTCTTTACTGCCGCACGCCACCATAAAATGCATGGCGAATGCCGCCATGCTGACCACCATGCTACGTACAATAAACGTTTTCATCAATCAAATCCTTCTTTCAGATCATTCAATATCAACGATATTCAACACCACACGCCATGAGTGGATCAGTATCTGGCTGTTAATCCACATATTGTTCTCGTCGAGGAAAAATGTCATCACATAGTCGTCCTCGCGGTCAAGAAATTCCTGATCACCCATCTTGCGGTTGTACTCCTCCTCGTAATAATCCTTAGCCAACAAAGCGTAGTCTATAACGGGGACGCGGGCTACCGTCCTGCCCTGCCGGTTGGTGATGGTAAGAAACATCTTTTTACGATGTGTTTCCATCATGCGTCCAACGGTCAGGTCGGCTATGGCTCCCTTTACATGAATGATGGCACGGGTATCGTCTTTACCCAGACCAGCCTCACCGGTCTGCTGTTTCCAGGGATGATAGGTGATATTCTCATCCCCAAGCAATTCGTTGTCATGTGCCATCAACCCGTTCTCGTCCTCTATTCGGAAGTTGAATTGACTGGCGTCTACATCCTCTCCCGAAAGGTGATGCAGGATGACGCGGATATGATTGGTGTTCTTGGTCAGTGGCATCATGTATTCGTAAACGCCTCCGTCTTCGCCGGCAGGCAGCGTCACGTCCTTTGTGCCGTGGAAAAGCCGGTACAAAGGTTCCTTGCTGTATGCGCCTGATTCGTCTCGCCTGCGGTTCAACGCGCACTGTATTTGCTCGATGCGGGTTTCGCCTACACGGGCTTCGGGCACTGTGAAAGACTCTTCACGCTCTCCATCGTTCCGGAGTCCGCACCAGGCAAGTAGCCGGTAATCGCCGGCAGGAAGGTCAAGAGGCATATAATAGTTCTCGGCAGTGGCGGGATCTGTCTTCTCTTCACGTTGCCACACCAGTACGCCCGACTTGTCAAAGGCATACAGGTGAACCGACGAAACTTCGTTGGCGAAGGCATCCGCCCACTTCAGGTTCTTGTCGTATCGGAATTTGATACGGTAATGCACCGAACAGTCCCCCTCTCCGTCATAAACCCAGCTTTCGCAGGACGGAAGAGACAGTAGGCAGACCGACACCACGCAGACTTTGGTTGCCACACTCCTTATCAATGCCCGTATATCCATATAATTACTCTTCGTTGTATAATTCGTATTTTCCTATTATTTATATATTGTGTGCGGAATTTCCGCATCTGAAATTTCTCGTCGGAGGGATACCTCTTTTGTCTTCCGGTATCCGAGTCCATCCCTTTTTCTGCCCCGGTATGTATGTGCTTTCATAATTTATGAGAGCAAGACGGGGAAATGGCAATCCCCGTGGACTTTCATCCCCGTCTTGCTTAATATTGTTTATCAATGGATATGTCTGCCTCACAAGGCGGACACATCTGCTTGTAAAGACTCTATGTTGATGCTTACCAATCCAAATCAACGTCGTTGTTGACTCTACGCCAGGAAAGAATCTTGATCTGTGCGGAGATGTAGGTGTCGTTATCCTCTTTGGGGTGTTGAGGAATGATTGTTTCATCCGGATTCAAAACAGGAGTACCCAAACCGGTTACCGACTTTAACTTGATATCATAGATGTGATTACGCACCACACCATAATATCCATATCCGGTTTCGTTGAGTCCTTGACCCAGATGTTTGATATCTGTATAATAATAGGTTAGACCATCATGCCATATTTTGGCTCCGGGCATATTGGAAAGATATTGATTTACCTCGTCAATATTTGTAAATTTCACGGTGCCGTTTCTGTCTTTGTAATAGTCATTGCTTTCAGCATCTGTTGTCAAATTCAGATAGCATAAGTATCTTTCGCTTGCTTCTGTGTTGTCATTGGCTTTCCCTGCTTCTATAGCACTGACCAATTCTACCTCGTCTTGGGTAATGGTTCTATAACGTGTGACTTGGGCATCACCTTCTCCTTCAACCTCTTTTACATAAATACCGCGTTCAATAAGTGCGAACATTGCAGTTTTCAGTTCACTTTCAGTGTATTCGAGACCTGCCCATTTTGCCAGGCTGACAGGAGTTGCATTTTTGCTTTCATCCAATGTCACGAGCACTGCGGCGATAATGGCTTGTGTGCGGTTGCTTTTCGCATTTTCCGGGTTGTAATCGCTCTTTGTGCCATCTGCAAAATTGTCAGCCGCATTTTCCTGACAATAAGTATGTTCTCCAATGTTCTTGCCGATGCTGGTGAGATTATTATATTGAAGCGTAACACCGGTGGGGTTCACAGCCCAGTAAGAACGGTAGTATGCCGGATGATTCCAAAACCAAAGACCGCTTAGGTTAGACCACGCGATTGTGGAATTTACTTTTTTGATAAAGTAAGATTTATTGGCTGTTCCGGTAACATCCCAATTGGTAAATAGTATGTACACGTCTTTTTCGCCATTCTTAATTACCACTCCTTCTTTATCCTTCGCTTTGACTGCAGTGTACGTTTTGCCTTTGTAGTTCACATTTTGGACAGTTTCCATTGGAGGAATCGCTTTCTGCTCTCCAATTGCGCTCTGGCCGGTTTTGTTCCATTCCGTGCTCAGCTTCACTTTTGCCACAACGCGCTCTATATGTACTTTAACAGGATTATTCAAAGCCTCTTCTTCTGAGGTGCAAAGGTTTTCCGGCTTTATAAATGCACGGGATACCTGGCCTTTTTCGTCTGCATATGATGAACTTGTCATCATGAAATTGGCAGTTCCGTCTGATTTGGATATAGAACTGTAGTCACCACTTAAGTTTGCGAGTTCAGTACGGTTATAGTCCTTGTTGTCATTAAGATTCGCTTTTTCGTAATTGGCTACGGCAATCATGGAGGCGACCTTTCCCTGGCTTTCCGGAGATATTACAATAATTGCTTTTAATTTTTGCTCAACATTCGGCATATTTGAGCCGTCTGTATCTGGAACAGGGGTTGCATCCAGAAAGTTCTTATTGCCGGCAGAAATGCTGACCGGGCTTCCTGCGGCATCAAAGAAATAGAAGCGTAGCGAATTGACTTTGTTTTCATCCGGTGTGCCGATACCTTCTTGGAAGTCTCCGCTTCCCGGCTCAGTTCCTGCCTTGGTTTCATTCCCGGATGGACTAATAATTTCCACAGCCATGTACCGCCCTTCTTTCATGTCGCCACCCTCATTTACATTCGGGAGGTCTTTTTCGGAACATGCACAAAATAGTACCATTCCGAATAAACTTACAGATACTTTGTGTAGTACTTTCATTTTTGATCCTGTTTTTATTGATTGAATTATTATTATTATTTGGTTTATATTATCTGTGTTATGTCATTAACGTCTTTTGTCAAGCTCCCCGAGAGTGAGTGTCGCCTTTTCCAGACCCATCCCTTTCGCTTTGTCCAGATACCGGCGTGCCGTCGCAAAATCCTTCTCCCGTATAGCCAGTGCGCCACGTGCATAGGCAGCCTCGGCAGAGTCGCCTGCCTTATCCAGATATCGGTGTGCCGTCGCAAAATCATCTCGCCGGATAGCGGCATTGGCAGCATTGAGGTTGGCAATCTCATCGTTCGGGAACATACGCACTGCTGTCTCGAAAACATCGGTAAATTCGTCAGTACCGGGTTCATACTTTCCGGCAACGAGGTAGAACTCGTTGAGACTAAGTTTCTGCGGCTGTTCTTCCATGATACGTTTTATCTCCTCTGTGTCGCTGAACTTGCGGATATTGTAATCTATGCGGTAATCTGTATGGCGTAACGCCGGGTAGAAGTGCTGCAACATGAAGCGGTACTCTTCAGGGTAGCTGCGCTTGATTTTCGCTTCCTTGGCATCCGGCTCCATCTCACTGTCGATCAAAGCCAGAATCTCTTCCCGATGACTGATGTTCGACTGTTCCACGTAGTGGCGCAATCCCGCCCAGTCCTCAGGCTCGTAGTCGGTACGGATAATGTCGTCCGTAAAGTGGTACAGCTGACCGATGTGTTTTTTGAGCGCAGCGGTACGTCCCATGGCCAGCTCAGTGTTGTGTCTGTAGGGACTCTCCGGTGAGGCGAAACCTTTCAGCCACACGGAAGTGATGGTGACATCCCTGTCATCACGTACGGAGTCGATGGTGGCCTGTATCTTGCTCAGTTCGGTAGTGTTGTGGCGGTATTCAGGATAAATTACCGTCTGATCCACAGGGAAGTCTATGTACGCCGAACCGGACAGCGAACGGCTTTTCATGATTTCCGCTTCGGGCTGCACAAATACCAGTTCAGGGAAGAAAGACTCGTGATGGAGGCCCAATATCCCTTCGTTCGCCGATAGCATTTTATGGCAGCAACCCCAGTCGCTGCGGTGGAACTTGAGGGTCGCTCCGTCCATCCAGTCGTTGTATTCGATGAGATGGCTGTAGTATATGTCGTCCGGCTTATCCTTTGCCCGATAAACAATCTCTTTTTCACCCGAAATGCTGCCTATGCCGTTTCTGACATAATAGTAATATCGTCTGCGCCCGTATATTCCTACGGATGGAAGATCCAGGGAATTCGCTCCGTTGACCAGACGCGGCGTGAGAAGCACGGCACGGTTGGAAGGCACGTCAAGGCCTTCCAAATCCATATCCATAACCACGTTCAGAAATTTCCCCTCGCGCTCCATTGCGAAATTTCCGACGGAAACACCGGGAATGATACTCTTTGCATCCTGCCCGTAAGCTTCCGGCATAAAGGCCATGCCCGACAGGATTAGCGTTAGATATGCCTTCCTTTTCATGTCTGTTGTTGTTTAGAATAGATAAACAAGATTGATAGCCGCCTTGGTGGGCCCTACATAATGGTGCGGTTTGTTAGTCTCAACTCTCTTGCCACATCCGGTACACCGGAACTTGTCATAACGGGTATAGGAATAACCGAAACCTACTTCCGCTTCCAGATTCCAGTGACGGCCGAGAATCCATGCATATCCGTAGGCTATACCGGCTCCTGCGAACCATCCCTGATAACGGGAATCCTTCAGCTTCCGGGCATCAGTTCCCAAGAAATTGAGTTTGCCGTCAAAACCACCGATATTGTATTGACCCCCATGCAGGTGGAATCCAAAAAAATGTGCACCAAAACGGTCGCATAGCCAGTGCCGGACTTCCGGTTGTATGGCCCAGTGCTTCCAACGCCTGTCATTCGAAAATTTCCAGCCGTTCAATTGTCCTGAAGCATCCAATGTCCATTTGGGTGCCAGCCCGACTTCAATGCCAAGATTCGGGCTTAAGACCGCATCGGAGAGAAAGTTGGTCTTTACTGCCACGTTTTGTCCCATGACAACATAAGATGCTACGGAAATGAAGATTGCAAGAAGTAAAATGATTCGTTTCATTATTCCTTGGCCTTTATTTTTGTTTCTACATGTTTATCAGTTTTTGTTTCTCTTGTTAAGAGAAGTATTAAAGTATTAGATATGATATAATTGACAGGAATACAGTAAATTATCAAGATTTGACATTGGGTTTTGCATGATATCTGTTATGATCTGACATTTATGAATGTTGCCAAATGGTAATTTTTTAAGCTCGTTTGTAAAGAAAACTTGCCTGTGCCTGCCAATTTATCAGATAAAATAATTACTTTTGTATTTATTTATACTTCTCTTAACAAGAGAGTTGCGTTTTTTTTCTGCAAATTTTCAATGTAATTTCTGCTCATAAACATCCGTCCTTTCGTTTCCCTATTCGTCAGTCAAACTTTGTTGCGTTTTATCGGAACATTTCTGGTGGAATGAGTGAAAGTTCCCCTTTCAGAATAGATATACGATAATTCTCTCTTTAAGAGAAGTTTTACGGATTAGTATTATTGATAATCAAATAGATATGTATTATCATAAGGCTATTTGCAAAACAAGGTGGCATGGTTTTGTAGCTTCATTTGCCAGATTTCTAATTTTTTTAATGCGTATTTCATCTCTTTTTTATATCTTTGCATTTGTAAAAACTTCTCTTAAAGAGAGAATTACGAATTAGTATAACATTTTTCTACAGACTAAGGCGGACTATTATATTTCGTATAATGGTAGGTTAAAGTATTTAAAGGCCAACAGTATGCCGATGCCCGTCTTTAGTTTGCATGACTGTTGCCGGTCAAAAGTTCAGCCCTGTCAAAGGATACTCAGCACTATGGAATTGGCTTTATCGACTGAAGATGTGTCAAGAGAGGCCAGATAGATTCGGGTTGTGCTTTCGGAATCATGACCCAGGGCTTCGCTGATAATAGATATTGATATGTTTTTGCTTCTGGCTATGCTTGCCCAGGAATGGCGCGCGACATAGCTGGTCAATGGAATTTCCAATCCGATTTGTTTGCCTATCTGTTTAAGCCTATCGTTCAGTTTATGGGCTGCATTCTTGTATTGAGTGCGTTTGTCTGTGCCGTCTTCCTTTATGATAGGTAGCAGATAAGGACTGGATCCGGTATCATATTTGTCTATGATTTCTTGCATGGGCTTCTCCCATTTTATGAACAGTTGTTGGCTGTTTTTTTTACGACGGTAGACAAGTATGTTGCCCGGTAGGTCCTCCTTTTTTAGAAAAGCCATATCAATGAATGACATTCCACGTGTGTAGAATGAGAACATGAATAAATCTCGTGCATAATCGAGCTGAGGGAACAGACTCAGGTCAAGATTCTTGATTTCTTTGATACTTTTTGCAGAAAGTGCACGTTTAACTGTCTTGTCTATTCCTGTGTATACATGTCTGAACGGAAACCTCTGTACGGTGAGTTCTTTATCTACTGCACGATTATAGATAGCTCGGAGGTTACGCATATAAAATGAGGTGGTGTTTTTGCAGAGGCCTCTTTCTCTCAGCCAGTGTTCGTATTCCGACATGAGATTGGAATCAAGGTCCTCTATTAGGATGTCTCGCCCTTCTCTGAATCGTTTGAAACTGTTGACTGCTGTTGAGTATTTGGCCGCAATCTGCTTCTTGCCAATCTGTGTCAGGCGGCTGATGAGGTCGGTGGCAAAAGAGACGAAACATCCATCGCTATCGGGAGCGTTGTAAAGTTCTATAACCTTGTCCGAATTATATGGACAACCCGATTTGTCAAGTCTGGCTATGATTCTGGAAAGTCGTGAGACATTGAACGCCACTGCATCGCGCAAAGTAGACAGATAATCGCAACGTTCAGTGTTGCTGCCGTCAGGCGTGACTATATTTGATTCCCTGGCGTTCCATTCGTATGGAAATAACTTGTAACCGGTATAGATTTGTCGGGTTACCCGGTTGTGGATGACCTGATAGAAGAGCGTCCCTGACTTGTCAGGCCGGGAAGAAGCCCTGAATTTGATTCTTACTGTAGCCATAGATTTGCTTATCGTTTAAATTTGAATACTTATTATAATTAAAGAGAGATGTGTGTCTTTTTGACATACATCTCTCTTATTTTATTGGAATGTTATAATAATAATTTTTTATTGCTGTCCGATAAAATGAAATAAACTGAAAATTTGTTCAATTTTTTATTAAAAAGTAAGCTATTTGTTGTGATAATAATTATTATTATTAATTTTACGAAGAATATCATTCTCAAATATGACCATTTTGATTATATCATATGGAAAGTTAAATTCATTTACGCATGAAAAAAATTATATTCACAGCTTGGTTATTTCTTAGTATATTCGGATTAGAGGGGTATGCTTTGGAGCCGGATTCACTTGCATATTTATTGGGATACCAGGCATGGGTTTATCCGCAGGAGAAGGTTTATGTGGCTACTGATAAGGATGTATACACAGCTGGTGACACAATCCGTTTCCGGGCTTTCCTTGTTGACGCACTTAAATTAACCGGGAAAACAGACGGAAGCAAATATGTTTATGTCGAGATCAAGAACCCTTTTGGGGAAACGGAGCAAAAGATAAAGGTTAAGGAGAGAAATGGTATTTTTGCCGGTATAGTCCCTCTTGCCGAAGAGATGGCAGAGGGGACTTATACTCTGGCGGGATATACCTTGTTTATGAAAAATCAGGGAGAAGATTATTTTTTCAAAAAACCATTACCTGTTAAAAGCCAACTGGCTAAGAAATATAAACTGGAGACACAATTTAAGGGGAATAGACTTATTACATCATTGACTGAACGTTTTAGCGACAAACCGGTTGCAGCAAATGGAGTTTACCTCAATTCTAAAAAAGAAGTTTTGCAGGAGAATATTCATAACCGTTCCAATTTCAATTTCTCGTTAGGTTCAAAGGCTTTAAAAGAGGATGTTCTGAAAGTTTGCTATGACAGATATGAAAAATTTGTAAGAATCCCTAAAGATACCTCTTCTCTCTCGGTTACTTTTCATCCGGAGGGCGGATACCTGATACCTGAGGTAACAAACATTATGGCATTTAAGGCTCTTGGAACTTACGGCCTCTCTAAAGAGGTTAGTGGATACGTAGCTGACGAGACCGGAGATAAAGTATGTGATATAGCAAGTTCTCATAAAGGAATGGGCACATTCTCTATGACCCCGAAGACAGGGAAGACTTATCATGCAGTGTTCAACGGTCAAAGGTTTGATTTGCCTGAACCTAATCCCAAAGCTACGACTTTAAGTGTCAATACACGGAATCAGGAATCAATAACAATTAAAATAAAAGGTGAATTCAACCCTGATGACGTATTGTTTGCCGACAATTGCGGAATCGTGACATTCTTCAGTAAGACTACCAGACCGGAATTCAAAGTTAACCGCAAGATGTTGGGATCGGGCTTGATTCAATTATATCTTGTAAACCCGAAAAACAATATCATCAGCAGCAGATTGATATTCAATAGAAACGGATATGTCTATTCCGATTCAATCAACTCCGTCCCGGAGGGAGACTATGTTGTCACTTCCCGCAAGAATGATTCCGGAGCGGTGCCGGTGCAATCCATTGTCTCGGAACTCATGCTGCAGAGCGACCTCAAGGGTCATATCGAGAATCCGGATTACTATTTCATTTCCCCCGACAGCATCAAGGACTCACATCTTGACAACCTGATGCTTACCCAAGGGTGGAAGAGATATGATATTCAGAAAGCAATTAAAGGGGATTTTGACGAGCCTCAAGAGCCAATGGAAATTGGTGGTGAACTTACAGGAACTGTTTTTTCGCGATGGAAAAGAAAACCTCTTGAAGGGGCTGTGGTCAACGCTATTGCTCCTGAAATAAATTATGTAGGCGCTACCGAAACGGATGGTTCCGGTAGATATGCATTAAATGGTGTGGATTGGCCTGACGGCACATTCTTTATTTTACAGGCGTTCAATAAAGAAGGTAATAAAGAACATAATATAGAAATAGATATTGATGACCCTGTTGTTGTGAGGAATCTTCCGGAAGACCTGTGCGCAACAGTTACTGATTCGTATATCTTTGATAACGGAGCTGTCTGGCTTAAGGAATTAGAAGTAAAAGCTCAAAAATCAGACGAAGAGGTACGTCTGGATATGCTTAGGGCGTTGGGAGTAAAAACCATGACTTCAAATGAAATTCAAGAAATGAATATCACCTCATTTGATGAGGTAGTCCGTAAAATTCCTGGATTGACAATTATGAATGGAACTCTTGTAAATCCGGGAGCAAAAAAATTAAACGGATCAACAATAGTTGAGATATGGGTGGATGGAACGCGCTGGACACCGTATAACGAAACGGTACCATCAAATGATTCAAGTTATGGTGCCATACCTCATAATATATTTACAGAATTTGCTAATCAATACCCCATTCATGTTGTCAAGAGTATTCAATATTATAGACCTTCTGCCGCACTCATAATAAGTATGTCGGCAGCTGATAATGGCGGTGCACTTGTAGTTACCACTAAGGATGGTTCCGATCTGACGGACTGGGATCAAGACCTTTTCCTGAAAAGAGTAACCCCTCTGGGTTATCAGGATGAGGCGGAGGCTTACAAACCTCACTTCACATATGATCCGATTGATGAGACTACTCAGACCTCATACTGGTATCCGCAGGTGCACAACTTGGATGATTTCATTCCCCTTGAAAATTCGACAACTGTAATAGAGGGAATCACTGAGACCGGGCTCCCTTATATGGGGAAAATAAAAAGTAAAAAGAAAAAGTAAATTGTAAGTAGTTGAATTGCGGAAGAATAACTTATAAATGAATGCTAAAGATTAACTGTCTCTAATTGATTTGTTGAATATTTCAAGATATCTCTTTGCGACTGATTCTTCACTGAAGCGGTCGCAAACGCTTTTATGCATGGCGGTGCGAACTTCAACGGGGGCTTGGAATGCCCAGATGATACCCTCCGCTATCGCTGTCGCATTCTTTTGCGCATCATTGCTATAGGGGGCAAGATAACCTGTTTGCAGATGGTCTATGATGTCGCTCTGCCCTCCGTGATCGAGTGCTACAGGTATACATCCCCACGCCTGACCCTCGATCAGTGTGCCGGGAAGTGTCTCCCATTCTGATGTGGACACAACAATATCTCCGGATTCATATATAGATCTGATTGCAGACGGATCCACTTTGCCTAAATGCTTGTGTGCTATTGTAATACCGTTCAGTGAATCCGGATTCTTTACTCCTCCGAATGTGATGAGCTCAAGCCTCTGCGCTATGGCGGGATGTTTGTCTGCTAAAATCTTTGTAGCTTCTGCAAGTACGGATAGCCCTTTGACGGGATCATCAAGGCGCGCTGCTCCGAAAACTATGCGTTTTTTATCTTTTCTCTCCTCATCCTGTATGTTTGTTTCGGTATTCCTGTCAATAGGGAATGCGTTGGGTATCACCGAAACATCCTGATCATACAGCAGGGTTGAGGATTTGGCAAGACCTGCAAGCCAGTTGCTTACGCATACGAAATGGATTCTGTTGCCAGTTTTCCCTTCATACAGCTTTTTTTTGCGAAGCAGAGTCTTTAATGCAAGCCTGGATCCGGTGGGCATGAGCGGACACTCCCGGCAAAGGCCGGCAGGAGATTTGTAGCTTGTACATGAGCCGGCATGATGGCATATCCCTGTCATGCACCACATGTCATGCATGGTCCAGACAACCGGCTTCCCTGAATCAAGCAGTTTCCCGATCTCTTTGAGCGAGAGCATTCCCTGATTCACCCAGTTGAGGCATATTGCATCCGCTTCCTGTACGAATGGCAGCCGGTGTATTGGCAACCCGTCCGATGCCGTGTCAAGCTGGAATAGAGTGGCACGGTTGTGCCCGTTGGCGAGAAATATCTTCAGTCTCTCGGCAAGAAAGGGTATCTTGACCCCTGTTTTGGATGCCGCTTCTGTCACATAGGGATAATCTGTCAACTTTTCGGTCACTATCAGACGTGCGTCATGTCCGAGGTTGCGGAGAGCTTGTGTCAGACGCAGGCTTACTACTGCCGCTCCGCCTGTGGAATCCGATTTGTTGATTATGGCGATCTTCATCTGCGGATGTAGCGTTTGATACGGTAAGTCAGCCCGGACCTTGAATGCAGGTCTTCCGACTCTTCTGCGATTTCCCATGTCCGGGGGTCAATCCGGGGGAAGTAGGCGTCTGCGTCGGGACATACGGTGTCTACTTCTGTGATTATAAGTTCCGACGCGAATGGCATAGCCAGTTTATAGATCTGTTCCCCTCCGATAACGAACGGGGTTTCTTCCGATACGCATGATTCCAAAGCTTCCTCAAGTGAAGAGAAGCAGTCGGCATTTTCTGTTTTGAGACCGGGATTGCGCGATATTATGATATTGCGCCTCCCCTTCAATGGCTTGAACGGAAGGGAATCCCACGTCTTACGTCCCATAATCACGGGGTGCCCCATGGTGCATTTCTTGAAATGGGCGAGATCTTCCGGTATGTGCCATGGAATCTCTCCACATTTGCCGATCGCGTTATCACGCGCCATAGCCACTATCACAGAAAGCCCTGCCGGACGCTCTGTCGAAGAATTGTATATGCTGAAGGGACGGATAGCAGTGTTGTTTTTTTCATCCACCGCATCATGGTGTGCCGGAAAAATGATAGTTGTCTCCATAAAAAATCATATGCCTTTGTAAAATTACTAAAATAATTTCATAATTTTGCAGATATAGCGGAAATGAGTTCATAGGCTATCGCTGATGTATTAACGAATATCGAAAACATACTTAAAAAATATCGATGAATTACACAATTGTGGATTTTATAAGTCTCTTAGGCTCTGTATGCCTTTTCCTTTATGGAATGAAGGTGATGAGTGAGGGACTGCAGAAAGTGGCCGGAGACAGACTTCGCAACATACTTGCCATAATGACCAAAAACCGCGTCACAGGAGTAATGACAGGTATAGCCATTACCGCTTTGATTCAAAGCTCGAGTGCTTCTACCGTGATGGTCGTAAGCTTCGTGAATGCCGGTCTGATGAGCCTGCAGCAGTCAATGGCGGTTATTTTCGGTGCTAATGTCGGCACAACAGCTACAACATGGATTATCTCCGCTTTTTCATACGAAGTCAATATATCCGATTACAGTATCTTGCTTCTGGCTGTCGGTGTCCCGATGCTCTTTATGAAGAAGGGCGGGTATAAGAGTTTCGGAGAATTTCTGATAGGTTTCTGCTTCCTGTTTATGGGTTTGGATCTTATAAGCAAATACGTCCCGAATCTTCAGGAAAATCCCGAGATGCTTGAATTCCTGTCGGCCTATACCTCGATGGGGGTGGTGTCTGTGCTTATATTCTTTACGATAGGTATTGTAGTGACAATGATTGCTCAGAGTTCGGCGGCAACGTTTGCAATTACCTTGATCATGTGCTCGCAAGGATGGATACCGTTTGAACTTGGTTGCGCGATAATACTGGGTGGAAATATCGGAACGACAATCACTCCGGTGCTTGCATCTCTAAGCGGAAACCTTGCCGCAAAGCGCACTGCTATGGGACATGTGCTTTTCAATGTGCTCGGTTCTCTGATAGTGCTGTGTATATTTCATCCTTTTACCGAGCTTGTGGCTGATATCACAAAAGTCTGCGATGGCATTAACCCCCTCGACATAAGCAAGGCGCAAAGCATGGGATTGGCGGATTCAACTCTGCTAAAGCCGGGTGGAGCCATGACGGCAAGGGCACAGAGCTGCATCGCTTTCGGTCTTGCCATGTATCCTACGGTGTTCAATGCATGCAATTTATTGGTGATGATCTGGTTCACTAAACTGTATGTCAAGATTGTATGCTGGCTAATGCCGACGCGTCACAAAGACGAGGAGGAGGAATTTACTCTCAAATATATCGGACGAGGTATTCTTTCGGCTTCCGAACTTAATATAGCACAGGCGCAGAAAGAGATTCTGCTTTACGGGCAGAGAGTGGAAAGAATGCTTGGCATGGCCCGCGATATGATTCATATGAATCCGAAGGACGACAGGTATACTGCTACATACAGCCGGCTTGAGAAGTATGAGGAAATTTCCGACCGCATGGAGATTGAGATCGGTAACTTCCTTAATAAAGTGGCGGAGGGAAGACTTAGTCCGGAAGGTAAAATGCGAATCGCAGGTATGCTCCGTGTGATCAGCGAGATAGAATCCATAGCTGACGGATGTTTTAATGTAGCCAAGACTCTTACACGTAAAAATCAGAACCATGTGGAGTTTGACGAGTCTGTGCTTCATGAGATAGATGTTATGTATGATATGGTGGAGGAGGCCATGAAAAATATGCTTTCTATCCTTGAGGAGATGGAAGTTCCGGATGGTTCCAGAATCGTGGCTGCATATAACAAGGAGCGTGAGATTAATAATCTGCGCAATAAGCTTAGGGATGGCAACATCTTTAATATCAACAGCAAGGAATACGATTATCAGGAGGGTATCTTCTTTATGGATCTTATCGGTGAGGCCGAGAAACTTGGTGACTACATGCTTAATGTAGTGGAGGGTGTTGAACATCAGTTTAAAGATGTACGCACAAAAGCATGATAAGTTACAGATATCGTTTAATTTTTACAGCTTACTTGAAAGTAAACATACTCAAATAATTAATATAGACTTTAAATTTGTATAACATGGATAAACATAGATATTGTGTGGTTATGTGCGGTGGCATTGGTTCAAGGTTCTGGCCTTTCAGCAGAACTGATATGCCCAAGCAGTTTCTTGATTTTTTCGGTACCGGCAGAAGTTTGCTTCAGTTGACGGTAGATCGCATTCTTCCGTTGGTAAGTCCCGATCATATAATACTTGTCACTAATGCAGCATATGCGAGGATTGTAAAGGAGCAGCTTCCGCAGATAAACGAGAGAAATATTCTGCTCGAGCCGGCGCGTAGAAACACCGCTCCCTGCATCTGTTGGGCGGCAAGCCATATTTATGCAATGGATCCGGAGGCAAGTATCGTAACATTACCTTCCGATCATCTGATCTTGAAAGAGAATGCGTTTATCGAAACTCTGGAAGAGGGCTTCAGATTCGTAGAGGGTGGTGACAGATTGCTCACACTCGGTATAAATCCTACCAGCCCCAAGACCGGCTACGGTTATATCCAGCGCGGGACTCCTGTAGAAAAATACACCGGCATCTGCAAAGTGAAGACATTTACAGAGAAGCCTAATAAGGAGATGGCTAAACTTTTTATCGAGACAGGTGAGTTCTTCTGGAATGCCGGAATATTCCTCTGGAGTGCGAAGAGTGTGTTGCGGGCGTTCTCCAAATATGACAAAGAGACTCTTGCCATATTTGAGACCGATGAGAAGGTGTATGGTACAGAATGGGAGACATCATTCATAAACTCCCGTTTCCCGAATGCTCCGTCAAATTCTATTGATTATGCCATTATGGAAAAGGCGGATAATGTATATGTGAAATCCGCAGACCTCGGATGGAGCGATCTTGGATCCTGGAAGGCACTTTATGAAGTTTCTCCCAAGAATCAGGAGGGAAATGTTACACAGAATTGCAACGTGCTGACCTATAATTGTAAGGATAACATTATTGCTGCTACGGGTGATAAGATTGTTGTTGCGGCCGGGCTTGAAGGATATATAGTTGCCGATAACGACAATGTTTTGATGATATATCCCGTATCCGAGGAACAGCAGATCAAGCATGTGGTAAATGAGGTCAAATCGCGCTTCGGCGAGAAGTATATTTAGAAATTGTTTCTATAGCGTGTTTAAGGATTACAGACGCGTAGGATACCGCCTTCTGATGTTTGCGGCGGCGATGATGTCGCTTCTGCTTGTGTCGTGTGTAAAGAATGAATTGAAGGTGTCACTGGAGTTGCCGAAAGACATTACTGATGCCTATCGGCTGCTTTATTATGCTTCCGACTCTAAGAAAGGATGGTATACCGAGACTGTTGTTACAGTGCAGCAGGGGAAAGGTGAGACCTTGTGCTATACTAAGAATCCGACTATTGTCTACGTGATGTACAGCGGAAATATGCCCGAGGCCGCTTTTTATGCCGAGAGAGGAGATAAGATCCGTATTACCGGTGAGACTGGAGACCCATATGCGTGGAAGATAGAAGGAAACAAAGTCAATGAAGAATGGTCTGAATGGAGGCTTGCTAACAAAGAAGCCCTGAAGGGGCGTGATTCACAGAAGATAAACAAGGCTGTGGCCGGATTCGTCAATGCCAACCCGGATAAAGCTTTGTCTGCGATACTGCTGATGACATATTATGATCGTCGCTCCGATGACAAGGGATTCCGTGTGCTGTGGAATAAACTGAAAGGGGATGCGTTGAAGCCTGAATGGGTTCAGCTTGCAGGATGTGCGGATATGCCGGGAGGGATGCCTGCTGAACGGTTGAAAGTAGGTGAACTGATACTACATACCGCCGGAAACGGTGCAGATACCTTGAAGATAGGGGGTAAACCGATGATACTATATTTTTGGCGTTCGGATGATTCCGATAAGGCTGAAAGTATGAATGAACTTCGCAATTTAAGGAAGCTTGTGCCGGATTCTTCCCGTTATCTGATAAGTGATATCAGTTTTGAAATGGATTCCCTCTCTTGGCGATATGGTCTTTCCGGAGATTCTCTGAAAGGTGTCGTGAGAGGATGGCTCCCCATTGGAGAGGCGGATTCTGTTGTCATGCGCATGGGTGTTAACCGCACACCGTATGTGCTGGTCTATGACAAAAAGGGACAGGAGATATATCGCGGTGATGACCTCTCTAAAGCCTCCGCAATGTATCGGAAGTTAACTGCACCGGAGCGGTGATATAACCTAAATTTGAATAAGTAAGTGTTCAAATTTAATTTATACTTAATGCGAGTTTATTTTTGAGGCGATTACTGTGCGGAACGATAGAGCATATATGTATATGCGACTGAGAGACAATCCGTAAGCGGCCAAAAAGAAATCGCAGTAAGCATAAAAGATTTAAAAACACTTACTATCGTTTAAATTTAAATACTTACTTACTTACTTATATGTTGACAAAGGTATATTCAGCGGCGATAAATGGCATTGATGCTTTCCCGGTTACTATCGAGACGGAAGTGGCTCAGGGAATAGGCTTCTCGATTGTAGGCATGGCGGATCAGGCCGTGCGCGAGAGCTATCAGAGAATGGCCTCGGCACTGAAATATTCCAATTTTACATTCCCTCATATGCGGACGGTGATAAATCTGGCACCTGCAGATGTGCGCAAGGAGGGGGCGTCTTTCGATTTGCCTATGGCTATAGGATTGCTGACTGCATCCGAGAAACTGATATGCCCCAATCTGTCCGATTATATGATGATGGGTGAGCTTAGCCTTGACGGATCCGTTCTACCTGTTAAAGGCGTGCTCCCAATGGCTGTCAAGGCGAGGGAACTTGGATTCAAGCGGCTCATAGTGCCCGTGGCTAATGTGACGGAGGCGGCTGTTGTCAACAGAATAGAGGTTTTCGGGGTGGAAAATCTTGCCGAGGCGGCATCTTTGCTTACTGGTGACTCGGAGTTGCAGCCTGTTCAGATAAATACTCGTGAACTGTTTGCCCGGAATTCCGAAGTGTTTGACTTCGATTTTTCTGAAGTCAAAGGACAGGAAAGTGTGAAACGTGCTTTTGAAGTGGCTTGTGCGGGAGGCCATAATATCCTGATGGTTGGTCCTCCGGGTGCCGGAAAGTCTATGATGGCCAAGAGACTCCCGTCAATACTTCCTCCTCTTAGTATGTCGGAGGCTTTGGAAACCACGAAGATACATTCTGTGGCAGGAAAACTGTCGCGAGGATCAATGCTGATGACAAAACGACCCTTCCGTACTCCCCATCATACGGTTTCACCGGTGGCTCTTGTAGGCGGTGGCACGAACCCTATGCCCGGAGAGATATCTCTTGCTCACAACGGAGTGCTTTTCCTCGATGAATTTCCGGAGTTCCCGAGGCAGGTGCTTGAGGTGATGCGCCAGCCTATTGAAGACAGGGTGATTACTGTCGCAAGAGCAAAATATACGGTAGATTATCCCGCAAGCTTTATGCTTGTCGCATCTATGAATCCTTGTCCGTGCGGATATTATGGACATCCCACTAAGGCTTGTACTTGTACACCCGGACAGGTAACAAAGTATATGAATAAGATTTCTGGTCCGTTGCTTGATAGAATAGACATACAGGTTGAGATTGAGCCTGTGGCTTTCGATGATATGGCGGACAAGACACCGGCCGAGAGCTCTGCGGCGATACGTGAACGTGTGATGCGTGCCCGTGCTGTACAGCAGGAAAGATTCAGAAACAATCCCGGTATACATTGTAATGCGCAGATGAATTCAAAACTTCTCCATGAATATGCCTGGCCGGATGAGTCCGGACTTGCAAAACTCAAGGAGAGAATGACAAAACTGAATATGTCGGCTCGCGCTTTTGACCGTATTCTCCGGGTGTCGCGTACCATCGCGGATCTTGACTACACCGCCCGTATTAATGCCGACGGTTCTCCGGCTATGACAATTGACGAGATTACGGTTGCTCCGGTTCTTGCCGGTCATATTGCTGAAGCAATCGGCTATCGAAGCCTTGATCGAGGCAACTATGGCAAGGTGTTCTAAGAAACTGTTTAAAAATTTCGTAATAAATTTAAACAGTTTCTAAAACCGGATTCCGGGATCAGAATTTGTATGACAGCATGGCTCGAAGTGACATTGAGCTGGTTCGGACATCATCGAAATCCCGGTATTTGGTAAGACGAGCGAATTTCTCTAATACAAGCGACGCGTATAGGTTGTGCCATATGCGGGTATCGAAACGCAGTTCCGACACATTGAAAAATGAGTGGGATTTGTCTCCCATTACATTGAACGTCCGGTAGTTTATTCTCGCCAGATTAGTGCCTTCTGCGTACCCTTTCCATGTGTAAAGGCTAAAAAAATCATTATTGAATGAGAGAGATGTGCGTCCATGGTTGAAGACCCAGTTGGCACCGGTCTTTATGGAAAAACCGGAAGCCCAGTTGTAGTTGCGTTTATTTGTTTGATAATGATCGGAAAGGATGCCGCCGAGAATCACCAGATTGGTATGCAGATGGCAGTCTATGCTCCAGGTGGAATCTTTTTTATGTTGGAACATACCTCCGGCACCTACACTTGCAGGAATGCCCAGTTTGTAGGGCACTTTGCCTAATGCATCGATCGTGTCGGAGTCGAAATAGTCGTAATGCTGATAGAATCCAACGGAGGCTGAGGAATTTTTCCCGGCATAGACATTCTTCCCAAGCAGTCTCCCTTTGATACTGAGTCGGCTGAGCATTGGCTGACTTTTTGCTTTTTGTACTTCCGCTCTCACGGTGAAATAATCATATGGCTTTAATGTCGGCTCGAAGCGTCTCCCGTATTCAAGGTCAAGCTGCAGGGATACACCTGCCACACTTTTTTTGAAATTTTTTTGGTACACAAGCATATCCGGTCCAAGGGATAGGCGGAATGCAAACGGGGGAGTGCCGAAAATATGTCCTGAAGTGGAACGAACTCTCCAGGCTTGTCCTGTGACAATACGGTTGAAGCCGCGCATGGGGCTGATGATGAATGCTGCCGCCTCTCGCCCGAATCGTTGCCATCCTGTGGCCCGGTCATCGAGAACGGCGTCACTGGCACGGAACGTTGTCTCTCCGATAACCGCACCGCCTATTGGTGTGCATATGAAATCGTTGGTACTCGGATACTCACATTCTCCAAATAATTCCCATGTCAGGGAGCCTGCTGCCGCAAAAATTTCCGATTGCCAGAAGTTATAGCCGTTGCTTCGTGCCGCATTGAAATATAGCCCTCCGTGATAGGGGTGTAGAAAGGTATTGGTCCCAAGCATATCGCTGTCCCATTTGAAGCCGCTGGTAAGATTGCGCCTCATGCTTTCGAGTGTTACCTTCGATCCGGGTGTGTTCAGAACAAAGCGGTCATAGGCAAGTAGCCCGGTATTGAGACCTATGATTTCTGCCATTGGCCTCCAGAAATTCTTTTTTCCATAATACGATATGTCAAGACTGTCCGGTTTGTGTGGCACGACGGCCTCTTTACGGATACCTATCTGCGAGTAGATTTCTGGTACCCATAATATGCTGACAATCAACAATGCCAATGTCGATGTCAACCGCGAGACAATATCACGTCGGTCTGCCATTACCTTAGTGTAACCTTAATTTATACTAATAACAACTTCTTGTCTCCGTAGGTTGAGTATATCTCGTTTGCATAATTTCAGGAGTAGAAGTTGCTTGAAAATCAAAAGTTTGCGTCACTCTGTGACTTCAATTACCATAAAACGATATTAATTGTAACATAAGTAAGTGTTCAAATTTAATTTATATTTAATGTGAGTTTATTTTTGAGGTGATTCCGGTGCGAAGCAAAGTGGTATATGTGTATATGCGACTAAACGACAATCCATAAGGATAGAAAAGAAACCGTAGTAAGTATAAAAGATAAAAAAAGCACTTTCTGTCGTTTAGATTTGAATACTTACTTAAAATATTTATTTAGTGTGTAATAATAGGCATTAAACGTTCTTATTCCGGAGTGTTTTGTTTCTTTGGAGAACATATCGCCTTTATTTTTGAAAATTTCATATGCGTTGTTTTGACAGTTTCTAAGAGTGTGTTTACTTTTAACATTGGTTCATATAAAAAGATCCTTTATTTGGACCAATAGAATTTAGCAAACACTTTCTAAAATTTAACTCGTGTTATAAGTAAACACTCTAAGGAAAGCACAAAGTTAAACAGAGAAAACTGAAATTCAAATTTTAGTTTTCAAAATTTCTGTTAAAATAGATTAAGTAGTTTTTAAGCTGCTGGAATGGATATGGTTCTGCGTTCCGGATTTTACGAAATAGAGACGACCCAAATGTAAAAATCATCAAGCAAACGCCTCTAATGTTAAAATTTATAATGTTGTATGATTATAAAAGTTACCAGATGTCCCGCATCTTTGATTTTTAATCAGAATCTTAGAGTTAAATTCAAACACACTCTTAAAGAACTTCTGAAAATACACCGCCTCTGAATTAACAATTTTTTTGGAATGGAGCCTAATTTCAAATATAAATATTAAATTTGCAGAATAGTAGTATATATTATTGACCTGAGATTACTATTACTTTGTATCACTTGCCGGAGTATATTATTTCTTGGCAAACATATTTTGTAAGAAAACTAACTTAAAAGTTGTGAATAATGGGAAATGAGAGTGCTGAACGCATCCAGACTTCTCTTCTTAACTCTCTTGAGAAGAAAGCTATAAAGTGGCTTGTGGAACGCTTGCCAGCGTGGGTTACATCTGACATGCTTACTTATTTCGGAGTCGTGGCCGCTGTGATGTATGCCGGATTTTGCTGGCTGGCCCAATATAATGTGAATTTTTTCTGGGCATCATCTTTCTGTCTGGTGCTTAACTGGTTTGGTGACAGTCTCGATGGATCTATGGCGCGAATCAGACAGACTCAGCGTCCTAAGTACGGGTTCTTTATTGATCACTCTCTCGACGCCCTTACGACGTGCTTGTTCTGTCTGGGACTTGGATTGTCTCCATTGATGGATCTCAGTATTTCCTTGTTCATTATGGGCGGTTATCTGTGCATGTCAATCTACACATACCTTTCTACAATTGTAATGGGTAAATTCAGACTCACATATGCAAGTCTTGGCCCCACTGAAATGCGTTTGATAATTATAGCCGTGTGTCTGCTTTATACTTATTTCCCGCTTGATAACATTCTCATTAAGGTATTCAATCAGGAATTTACAATATATGACTGCATCGGGGCTGTTGTAGCGGCTGCTTTGTATATTGTTTACATTGTATCCCTGTCAAAAGATTTGAAGGAGCTTGCAAAAATAGATCCTCCAAAAACATACCATAAAAAATAAATGGACAGTAATAACAAGGTTCAAAAAACGGTTGCGGGAACCCGATTGTCAAAAATTAAGGATAAGGTCCTGCATAATGACGGTTTTTTCTACACGTTGTTGCGTTCAAGCGTCTCCTCGCAGCTTTGCGGATGGATAGACACCCTTACGGCATTCTTTGCATTTGCCCTGTTTAGACTGACACCTTTCCTCTCTACTGCCATAGGGGCCTTCATAGGAGGAATTCTCAACTGTGTAATTAATTACAGGTTCACCTTCCACGCTTATGGGGTGAACTGGAGAATTGCCTTGACAAAATTTATATTTGTGTGGGCCGGATCGTTGCTTCTTAATAGTTTCGGTACGCAGATTGTATATTATCTTGTCAGAGACTGGAGTTGGTTACAGGAGTTTGCTGTTGTATCCAAAGACGGTATATTCTTGGCGGCCCGTCTGTTTGTTGCATTGACAGTGTCTGTTTGTTGGAATTTTCTTTTACAGCGTAATTTTGTATTTAGAATAACGCCTGTTGATAAGTATATCGGTATAGTACTTGCAAAAATCGGAATTGGAACCGGGACAAGTAAATAAATAATTTAATATTATGATGCAGGTTGGCAAAAATAATAAGGGTGAGGAGATTTATACCTTCGATACTTTTCCGGGTATAGAGGTGCGTCCGGATGTGATAAACATAAATGATGTCGCGGATATCGTTCCCCGGTTTGCTTCGTACCCCCGGTTGGTGAAATGGTTGATGCATCTTTTTCAGATAGATGAGGTTAACAGGATACATTCCACTTGGTGCAAGGATCCAGGTCCTGATTTTGTAAAACATCTGATGGAAGATGAATTTAAAATCAAACTGGAGGTGGAGGGAATGGATATTCTGGAACGCTTCAAGGATAGGCCTTTCATCACTGTAAGCAACCATCCCTTCGGATCGCTTGACGGTATAGCGTTGATATATATTGTCACGCGACTTAGGCCTGACTATAAGGTAATGGTCAATATGATTCTTAATCATATTACAGCCATGCGTCCCAACTTCATAGCGGTTGACCAGAGTGCGTCTTCCGACCCTGAAAAACGAAGGGTTTCTGTCGCAGGGGTTCGTGAGGCTCTTTCAATGCTCAAAAACGGTATACCGGTAGGATTTTTCCCGGCGGGTGCCATAGGTATGACAGATAAAGACGGTATTATTGTCGACCGACCTTGGCAGCCGATTGTCTTGCAGATTATACGAAAGGCAAAGGTGCCCGTTATCCCGATATATTTTCATGGTACCAATTCCGGTATGTTTAATTTTCTCGGTCATCATTGTGTGCCATTGCGTACGGCTTGCCTTGCCAGAGAGCTTTTCAAAAAGAAGAACAAGCCTATGCGTGTTTCAATTGGAGAACCTGTAAGCGTTGAGAAGCAGAATGAATTTGGCAACGATTACGAGGCTCTTGGATGGTATCTCCGTATGCAGACCTACGACCTCTCGGGAAGACATATCACAACCTTAAGCAAATAGTCAACTTTTGATTGTTAAGTAAGAGATAAAAATTTATCGAAATCTGTTTGAATTTCAGTACATCTGGAATTTAGAGGTCTCTTTAAAATTAAATCCGTGTTAAAATTAACTACTCTCTCTAAACAGTTCTTTACATATATCGTTTATTTTTCATTGAAGTGATTTAAACTTTTTTCATCGTTAAGCTTCGTTAAGATTTTGAGGATATTTTCCATATTGAGAAAGGAGCAAGTCTGGGAGCCGAACTTCGGCCGGGCTATGTGACTGACGAAATATGGGGAATATACCAAAATATTAATGAAGATTGATGATGAAGAAAACATTCTTTCATATTACATAAAAAGTTTAAATTACGTCATTACTTACTGACTACTTATCTATATGAAATTACCTGATTTTAACGAGTGGAAACAAAGGTTGGCGGGTTATTTCGATTTGTCGGGCGAGTTAATCCCGCAAGCGGACGCAGAAGCCACAATCCGAGAGGGTGTGTCTTTTAGAGGCACTAATATCATAATCCTCATAATTGCCATTTTTATAGCATCTCTTGGACTGAACACTAATTCGACGGCTGTAATCATCGGTGCGATGCTTATATCTCCGTTGATGGGGCCGATCATCGGAATCGGCCTTGCTGTGGGTATTCATGATTTCGAATTGATGAAACGTTCGTTCCGAAATCTTTTGATGGCAACTCTTTTCAGTGTGGCTACGTCAACTGTCTATTTCCTCATATCTCCTGTTAACGAGGGACACAGTGAGTTGCTTGCACGTACCTCTCCTACAATATACGATGTGTTCATCGGATTCTTCGGTGGAGCGGCAGGAATTGTGGCTATAGGAAGTAAGGTTAAGGGGAATGTAATTCCCGGTGTGGCTATTGCGACGGCTCTTATGCCTCCCCTGTGTACTGTGGGATATGGTTTGGCAACCTTACAGATGACATATTTCTTCGGAGCTCTGTTTCTGTTCTTTATTAACTCGGTCTTCATTGCCTGCGCCACAACGGCTGGTGTAAAGCTGATGAAATATCATATTAAGGATTTTTCAAATCCTCAACGCGCGAAAAGAGTGCGTAACATTGTTTATGCTATTGCAATACTTACGATGATTCCTGCGTGTTATCTTACCTATAGGATGTATAAGCAGTCTAATTTTAATAATAATTGCGACCGGTTTGTCGAACAACAGTTTAATTTTGACGGAACTCAGGTCCTTCATTTCTCCGCGCAGATGAAGGGCAGAGACAAGACTCTGACTGTTTCTCTTATTGGAAAGATTCTCCCTCAGGATTCTCTTACTCTTGCTCTTACCGACAGATTGCCTCAGTATGGTCTTGCCGGAACAAAATTGAAAATCATACAGGGGGATATGCCGACGTTTGATTATGACCCGCGTAAGGAGACGTCAACTATGCTGCGAGACATGTATCAGGTTACTCAGAATACTATCAATGAGCAGAGGTTAACGATAGATTCTCTGCGGAACCGTATGGCGGTTTTTGAGCGTAACGATACAATTGCAGGCGCGATTGCTCCGGAAATACGGGTATTGTTCCCTGAAGTTGACGACATCGCCCTCACAAGAACAGTTGTCAGCAATGTGGCTTCTAATAAACTCGATACTGTGAATGTGGCGCTGGTATCATATAAGCGGAAGATGAGCCGCGAACAGTCTGTTAAGTTCCGCGATTATCTTATTGCCCGTCTTTCTGTAAATTCAATTACATTGGTGAAGTGCGATAATATTGCTAATTAAGCCGCTGCATAAATTGTCTTAAAATATGAAATTCCGCACTGAATATACTCCCCAAAAAAGTGACTTGAGATTGACTCCGCAGATACCGGTGTTGACTGTCGGTTCTTGCTTTGCGGAAAACATAGCCGTAAAAATGCGGGAATCCTTATGGGATGCCTGCAATCCGGTAGGAACATTGTTTAATCCCCTCTCTATTGCAAAGGTGGTGAATTTGGCATTAATGGATAAGGAGTATGATGAGACAGACCGGATGACATTTAAGTCGGATGGCGTGTGGCATTCCTGGTTGTTCGGAACTAAATTCTCCGCATTGACAGAGGAGAACCTTATACAGGAAATTGATAAGTCCATGCTGTCGTTTAGAAACACTCTTGGGAATGCTCAAGCCTTGATTGTTACATTCGGGACCGCCAACTGTTATTTTTTGACGGGCGGGGATGAGAAGGTGGTAGCCAATTGTCATAAGATGCCTGCCACGACATTTGTAAGACGCCGTATATCGGTCTGCGAGATTGTGGAGACCTGGATTCGATTGTGTGATATTTTACATATCCGCTACCCGGAACTTAAAATAATTTTTAGTGTAAGCCCCGTGCGCCATCTGAAAGATGGTTTTATTGAGAATGCACGGTCTAAAGCAACACTGATCCTGGCGGTAGGGGAGATTTGTTTAAAAAAGGAATATTGTTATTATTTCCCTGCTTATGAAGTGCTGACGGATGATTTGCGGGATTATCGGTTTTATGCTTCTGATCTCGTGCATCCTTCCGAAGAGGGGATTGAATATATCTGGGAGATCTTCAAGAAAACATATCTCGACGAAAAGAGTATCGCTCTTTTGAAGCAGGGATATGACTTGAATATGCGAGCCAGACATCGTTTCCTGTTGCCTGGTGCCCCGGCTTCGTTGGAGTTCGCAGGCAAGACTGAGGAGATGATTAAAGATTTTGCTGTTTGCAACCCTCGGATGCTAACACCGGACAAATTGATGGAATTATAAAGTAGAACTGACTTATGAAAAAAAAGACACTGTTGACACTTATTTTCTGCCTGATACCTTGCATAGGGGTATTCGCTGCAACTCCACAACCTCAGAAATTTGGATTTAAAAGTGGTGGTGAGAAAAGAACATATTCTATGTATCTTCCTGCTAATCTGAAAGAAGGTGCGCCGTTACTTGTCTATACACATGGCTATGGCTCAAAGAGCAGATGGAAGAAGGATCTCAATAAGGTCGCGGACAGAGAAGGTTTCGCTGTGTGCTATCCGGATGGATTCCCCGATTCAAAAGGGAAAGACGGCTGGAATGTTGGCTATCCTTCTCAAAAGGGAATGAAGGTTGACGAAGTCAAATTTTTCAAAGATCTTAAGAAAGAGGTGTGTAAAAAATTCACTCTCAGTAAGGATAATGTCTTTATGACCGGAATGTCCAATGGTGGAGATCTGTGTTATCAGTTGGCGTTTACCGCACCTGGCCTTTTTAAGGGTTATGCCTCGGTTGCCGGATTGTTGTTTGATTGCACCTACCTGAATAATCCGTTGCCCCTGCCTGTGCCGTTTATGGAGATACACGGCGATAAGGATAAGACTTCATATTGGGATGGAGATCCGGAAGGTAAAGGAGGATGGGGATCTTATTCCTCGGTTCCGGTAGCGGTAGGGGTGATGGCCGGTGCAAACCGTTGCCGTTATGTGGAAACAGAAGAGTTTCCTACTCTTAGGGATCCGGAACGTAAGGTTATTAAAAGTGTCTATAAAGGCAGTCCTATGGGATTTGATGTTGTGTTGTATCAGATTGAAGGCGGTCCGCATTCGTGGGGCGATAAAGATGTCCCTACTGCCGAATTGGTTTGGGAGTATCTTTCCAAGTTTGTAAACTAAACAGGAATTTATTAAATTTGCGCCTTGATTTCAAACAAGATGACGGATGCAGCCTATAATAGGAAAGATTGACCCATCATTAATAGAGCAAGAACTCACATCGGAACGTTTCCTGCGCAAGACTAACAAAGGAGGTAACGAAATTTATGTGGTTGATGCCTTTAATGCACCTATCACAATGCGTGAGATTGGGCGTTTGCGTGAAGAGGCTTTTCGTGGTGCCGGTGGTGGTACTGGCCTGGAATGCGATATTGATGAGTTTGACACTATGGAGGTTCCTTGTCGCCAGATGATTACCTGGAATCCTGCCGAAAGGGAAATTGTTGGCGGCTACCGGTTTATTTTGGGTGAGGACATGGTGTTTAAGAATGGTGTCCCGCAGATTGCCACATCCCATATGTTTCATTTCTCGGAGAAGTTTATTGCGGACTATCTTCCGAATACGCTTGAATTGGGACGTTCGTTCGTAGCTCCGGAATACCAGACAACTCTTAAAGGCCCGAAAGCTCTGTATGCACTTGATAATCTGTGGGATGGCCTCGGCGCTCTTACGGTAGTGTATCCGCAGATTAAATATCTGTTTGGTAAAGTAACCATGTATCCCAACTATAATCGCGAGTGCAGAGACTATATATTGGGATTCATGCACAAACACTTCCCCGATCCCGACAGACTTGTAACACCCATATCTCCCTTGGAGACGAATGCTGACTCTGAGGATATTCAGTCTGTGTTTGTCGGAAAGGATTACAAGGATGATTTCAAGATTCTAAATCATATTGTGCGTGCGCATGGTTATACTATTCCACCTCTTGTAAATGCATACATGAGTTTGTCTCCTACAATGAGAGTTTTTGGTACGGCAATCAATACCGAATTCGGAGATGTTGAGGAGAGTGGCATCTTCCTGAAAATCGCTGAAATCCTCGAGGAAAAGAAACTCCGCCACATCGGCACCTTCTCTCAGGAGTAAAAGTGGTGCGGAGAAATGTATCCGATTTTGGGAATGCGACTTGTCTCAAGTCGCGAACTTTCTTTCTTCCACTACTCTTTCCTGCGCAAGATTTATACTTAATCCAAACCGGGAAAATACAGTGCGGGTTTAATAAAAAAATTCGTAAGACTGAGGAAACGCGACGGAGTTTCACCCGACGGATAGGAGGGGAAGTTGTCTCAACTTCCTCAGTATAAATTTATAAATGGTTATTAAAATGTGTATGCCATATTAATCGAGAACGAGCGACAGGCAGGATTGTAGCCCGGTGTTATGACCGTTATGTCTGAAGATTTTTTGTCCCATTTAAACCATTTCCGATATACCGGAAGCATCCAATAACCTATCCTTGCGGATAATATTCCTATGCCGGCCCCCGCTATAACATCGTTAAGCCAGTGACGTCCGTTGTAAAGACGTAGAAAGGCTACACCGACAGCTACTGTATAAGCTCCGATTCCTATGCCGGTGCCGTATTCTTCTCTCATTAACTCGGCTCCTGTAAATACGGTGGCTGTGTGTCCCGAAGGAAACGAATTCCGTGCACCCGAATCCGGCCTTTTCTCTTTGAATGAATACTTGCCTATGTTTGTCAATGCCGCCATGGCTATATATGCGGTTGCCTCTACTGCTACCCGTTCTTTAAAACTGTGCCTTGACTTGATTCCGATTGATCCGAACGTCAGATATGTTAAGGCAGGAAGGTATTGAACATAATCATCGGCATGGAAGAAGTGATTTCCACGTAGATTGTCCATTCCGTTTTTGATCTTCGTGTCTAATTTCTTAAATGCACCGTTGTATACTCCAAATACCCCTATAGCCACAAGACTTCCTGGCAGAATCAGCTGTTTGGCATTAAATCTGGAATGTTCTGTTTTGTGTAGATCAGGAACCGTGGGCTTGTCAGTCGGCAATGAATCGGCAAGTTGTAGGGTGTCCTGAAAAATACATGACGATTCTTTAAAATTGTTAGTCTGTGCGTAGCCGCACACATGTGTGATAAGGAGTCCAAGTGTAATAAGACCCCCTTTCAATCCGGTTATAGCCATTGGCATATCGTTTTGTGCGAATGCCAATGTCCATAAATTAATTCAACGGATACAGAAACATGGGCAATGACTGCCCAGAATGCACCCGTCGGATTGGTGTTATGAACGGCAAGTCACGCCCATGCAATGCACGGACGTCCGCAACTTGTTCCCCATTCATAATTTAATGAAATTTCCGACGTTTCATTCTGATTGGAACAAATAGCAAACGCTATTAATAATGTTTTGGAAGCCTCTGCTTCCGTTATTTTAATTACAAAATTACAAAATTTTGTGAGTTATGCCAATATCCGGTGAAACACTCTAAGAAACAGTTTAAACTTATTTTAAAGGAATTTTGAGAATATTATTGGATGTATACTGCTCGTCTCTGCCTGTACCCGACGGTTGGGAGGGGAAGTTGTCCCAACTTCCCGAAAGATAAAGAAAGTGCTCCGGCTTATTCTATAAATCGGAGCACTTGTGCTATAAGAGTGTGTTTGGATCAGACATTGAAGCGGAAGTGCATGATGTCACCGTCCTGAACTACATATTCCTTACCTTCTACTCCCATTTTTCCGGCTTCCTTTACTGCCGCTTCGGAGCCTAAGTCTACATAGTCCTGATATTTGATCACTTCCGCGCGAATAAATCCTTTCTCAAAGTCGGTGTGGATGATACCGGCTGCCTGTGGAGCCTTGGTGCCGCGGATAAAGGTCCATGCGCGAACCTCATCTGCTCCCGCCGTAAAATATGTCTGAAGGTCAAGAAGTGCGTATGCAGCGCGTATAAGACGGCTTACACCTGATTCTGACAGACCGATTTCTTCAAGAAATTCTTTGCGTTCCTCCCACGTGTCGAGTTCTGCAATCTCGCTTTCTGTCTTGGCCGCCACAATCATCAGATCGGCACCCTCGTCGGCTATGGCCTTGCGGACCTCTTCAACATAGTGGTTGCCGTGTACGGCCGATGCGTCATCCACATTGCAGACATATAATACTGGTTTATTAGTAAGCAGGAAGAGTTCGCGTGCGAATTTCTCTTCATCCTTACCTTCGATCGCAACCGAACGTGCGGCTTTCCCTTGCTCGAGTGCCTCTTTATACGCGTTAAGAACGGCAAGTTGCATTTTTGCGGTTTTGTCTCCCCCCGCTTTTGCGGCTTTTTCTGTTTTTGCAAGTCGTGACTCTACTGTCTCGAGGTCTTTGAGCTGTAGCTCGTAATTTATAACCTCCATATCGCGCACCGGGTCTACGGTTGTGTCAACATGGGTGATGTTGTCATCGTCAAAGCAGCGTAGTACGTGCAGTATCGCATCTGTTTCACGTATATTGGCTAGGAATTTATTTCCTAATCCTTCCCCTTTGGAAGCTCCTTTTACAAGACCGGCGATATCTACTATCTCGACAGTTGCGGGAACTGTGCTTTTAGGATTGCACATCTCCACGAGTTTGGTGAGACGGTCATCCGGTACGGATATTACGCCTACGTTAGGTTCTATTGTGCAGAAAGGAAAGTTTGCGCTTTGTGCCTTTGCATTGCTCAGGCAATTGAAAAGAGTGGATTTGCCGACATTAGGTAATCCTACTATACCGCATTTTAAAGCCATATTCTATTTAATCTTACATTTACGTGAGGAGGAATGCAAAATTACTAATAAAAAGCATCAAATCCAATTAGAGTATGTTTACTTTTAACATTGGTTCAGATAAAGAGAGTTTTTTGAGATAATTTCTCAAGTTAAAGAAGGAGCAAGTCTGGAAGCCGAACTTCGGCCGGGCTATGCGACTGATGAGACTTGGAGAAATTAGCCAAAAAGATCCTTCGGGTGGATGAAAAGAATCTTAAATATTCTCTTAAATTATAATTAGTGTTAAATTCAAACGACTCTCTAAGAGCCACTCAGGGTTATACAGCCATTTTTTTTGATGACTTCTGAAGACATTATTTTAACAGTTTTCTGCTGTTTTCTCCATTTTCAAGAATGCTCATCTGATGTATGGCAATTTGATTCAGTTTCATCAATCTTTTGGATTGGGGCATTCCTTGTTCAATAAATACGGCATTAAGATTTTCCATATTGGAAAGACATATAAGCTCGTTGATAGATGCGTAATCGCGGATATTCCCTTTGAGATCGGGGTTTGCATCGCGCCACTGTTTAGCGGTCATGCCGAACATCGCTACATTCAGCACGTCCGCTTCATTTGCATAGATTATGCTTGCTTGTATTTTGGTAATTTCAGCCGGAATGAGGTTATGTTTGATGGCATCTGTGTGAAGACGGTAGTTTATTTTGGACAGCTCGCGTTTGGCAGACCAGCCAATGAGTCGCTGTTCTTCCTCTTTTAGCCGTTGAAACTCCTTGACGATATAAACCTTAAATTCGGGACTTATCCACATTGCGAACTCAAACGCAATATCTTTATGTGCGTATGTTCCCCCATACCGTCCCGCTTTTGCCTGTAAGGATATGGCATTAGTTCTTGATACAAATTCTTTTACACTGATTTTAAAACTATTAAGACCAGACTGATTTCTAATTATGGCGAATTCGCCATAATTAAAATCGGGATTATACACTTTTTCCCAAATACCGATAAACTCCAATGTATTACGGTTGCGAAGCCAGTCTGTAATGAAGAAATCTCCGTCTTTTGCACGCATCATATCAGTAAGACAGATATACTCCTCTCCGTTGACTTTCACAATATTGACCTCCGTATCCTTGACTGTTATTTTTGCCATATCTCGTTAGTTTCTTAATTATATGGAAATCGGTACTTTTTTGTTAATTCGGACTGAAAGTGTTATCGTTGCAGTATTGAATCCATTTGATCTCGGTATATCAAGCTGTTTCTTAGAAACTGTTTAAATTTATTTTCGAGGAATTTTGAGAGTAATTTTTGAGATGGTT